>JAKACR010000273.1 GCA_021821225.1 Bacillota bacterium
GTTCTCTTCAAACACATCAATCTGCGGCAGAACGTTGAATGCGAGCGGATAGTGCCGATCGAGTTTCGCCACGGGCAGGATCTCGGGACGCATGGGTTCACCGCGCAGATACGCCTCGGTCGTCACCCGCAATTCCGCGATCGCGCGCTCCCCCGCCCCGGACGCCGCCTGGTACGTCGACACGACGATCCGCCTGATGCCAAAGCGTCGATAGATGGGATAGAGCGCGACCACCATCTGGATCGTCGAACAGTTCGGGTTGGCAATGATCCCGCGGTGACGGAAGATCTCTTCCGGATTCACCTCCGGAACGACCAGCGGAACGCCGTCATCCATGCGAAACGCGCTTGTGTTGTCGATGACCAGCGCTCCCCGCCTGACCGCCTCCGGAGCGAGGCGCAAGGAGACGTCTCCACCGGCGGAGAACAGCGCCACATCGACGCCGTCAAACGACTCGGGCGTCGCCTCCTCCACCGTATAGGCGCGCCCCCACACACTGACCGCACTTCCGGCGCTCCGGCTCGACGCCAGAGGTTTCAGGGAGGCGAGCGGGAACTTTCGCCGTTCCAGCGTCTCCAGCATCGCTTTTCCCACGGCGCCTGTCGCACCCACGACAGCGACGTTCACCGGTCTGACCACCGCCATCCCATCCTCTCCATGTCTTGAAAATACTCGTTCCAGCCGTCGCCATCCCCTTTGCTCCTGCTCGGACACCGCTATCGCTAAACTCGCGACGAGCAAAGGGGATGGCGACGCCCCAGCGAATTTTCATCCTGCCGATGGTGGCGCGTCCAGGCCATGACCGCCTATCCCGCGAACGCGCTTCTGTCGTCGCGCGCAACCAGCAGAGGCTGCAACTGGCGTTTCTCCAACGCGGCCTCCACGGTCTGCGGAATCAGTTCCATCTTTGCGACGAGTGAGTTCATCTTCCGGAATGGATCGTCCTGGCCATAAGGGACAAAGAACACATTTTTTGTCGTCAGCAGGCGCGCGATATTGTACGCGTTCAAACCGAGCCCGTCATTGGTGGAAATCGCCAGAACGACCGGCCTGTCGTTGCGCAGCGTCGCCTTGGCCGCCATGAGCACGGCCGAATCCGTCTGGGCGTTGGCAAAACGGCTCAGCGTGCTCCCCGTGCACGGCGCGACGATCAGACAGTCGAGACGCTTCGACGGTCCGAGCGGTTCCGCTTCCGGTATGCTCGCGATGCCTGTGTGCCCCGTCACCGCCTCGATGCGTGAAGCCCATTCCCCCGCTTCGCCAAAGCGCGTCGCCGTGGATAACACCGTATTGGAAAATATGGGGATAATGTTTGCCCCCATTTTGACAAGGCGTTCGAATTGTGGAAAGACTTCCGCGTACGTACAATGCGAACCGGTCACAGCGAATCCGATCGTTTTGCCAGTCAGATTCACGCCTGCATTCCCCCAGGAACCATGGTCTCCTGAATCAATCGCACCATCGTCTGGGCGATGATCCGGCCAGCCGTTTTTGGAGCGACTATTCCAGGCAGACTCGGCGCCAGGACGGCCTTGACCCCCCTTTTCTCGGCATAGCGGAAATCCGTCCCGCCAGGGGCGGATGCGATGTCGATGACAACACATGTCCGGGGAATGCGCGACAATACATCCGAGGTTAAAATGGGCGCCGGGATCGTGTTGAAGACCACGTCCGCGTCGATCAGGGCCTCGTTCAGTTGCGACAGCGGGCATGGCGCAAGTCCGAATTCGATGATGCGCGCCAGATCGCCCGGCTTGCGGGAACACACCCGCACGCGCGCGCCGAGACCGGACAGCGTTCTGGCCAGCGTCATGCCGCAACGCCCAAGGCCGAGGACCACGCAGTTTGACCCGTGAAGCGTGATATCCGTATGCTCCATCGCCAAAGCGATCGCGCCCTCCGCCGTCGGGATGGAATTCAGGATCGCCACTTCATCCAGTTCCATGAGGCGAATCAACTGCAGTCCATGCCGTCTGGCCGCGGCCTGCAAAGCCGGGCGGGCGATCCCGGTAAAAACCGGCGCCGAGCGGCGGATCGCCGCAAAATGCCCGTCGTCGAGCATCAGCGGTTCATCGGCAAAGCGGGCATCCACCACGCCGCGTTCATCCATGCCGGCAACCGGAAGGACGACCACATCGGCTTTGTGCAGGCCATCCGGCGACAGGGCGCTTTTTTGCATGTCCGGAAAGCTCTCCTGCATACGGTCGAAACCATACAGCCACGTCGATGCGTCCAAGTCGCTGACATACCGCACGACTTCGACCGTGCGGGCGTCACCGCCAATGAACGCCATCCTGATCCCCGTAAGCATATCCCGGGACCCCTTTCAACCCATTGTACGCAAACGCGCGCAAATAGCAAGGCACGCCTGTGCCGTGTCCGTCTGCAATATCCGCCTGCGTACAGGATATGCCGCCCGCCCATCAACGGTGAAGGGGTCCGCCGGGATGGTTTGTCGATCCGAAGCCGCCCATTCTCTTGACGGTCGCCGCCGGGTCGTCTCCATCCGCCAAAGAAAAGCCAAGAAAAATCGCTTGGGCGACACGTTCGCCCCGCGGCAGCAGGACATCCGCTTCGCCCGTGTTCCACAGGGGCACGTAGATGTGTCCGCCATTGTCCGGATTGCCGTAGTAATCGCTGTCAATCACGCCGACGCCGTTGGCCAGCACAAGACCGTATTTCAGCGCCAGACTGCTGCGCGCGAAGACGCCGACAAACTCTCCGTCGGGCACCAGCGCGCGCACCCCTGTCGGCGCAAGAACGATCTTCCCTGCCGGGACGGCTACCTCTTCACAGAGCGCGAGGTCATATCCGGCAGCCCCCTCCGTCTGGCGTCGGGGCAACGACAGCCCTGTGCAATCCACGCCGAGCACCCACTCAAACCCTCTCATTCACAGCCACCGCCCAACGCGCAACTGCAGCGGCCGCGAATCGGGACCGATCGCGAGCATGGACAGCGGGCCGGAGAAAAGCTCTTGCGCCACCTTCTGGACATCGGAAGCGGAAACTTTTTCAATCAGGCCGATTGTCTCATCCCACTCCACCTGCCGGCCAAGCAGCAACTGGTTTTTGCCGATCCGGCTCATCCTGCTGGACGTGCTCTCCATGCTCAGGATCAGCGAACCCTTGACCTGATTTTTCGCCTTGCGCAGCTCGGCGTCCGTCACACCTTTGGCCACGAGCCCGCGCACCGTTTCCAGGAGCACGTCAAGCACCGTCTGCGCCTGCCCCGGCGAAGAGCCGAAGTACAGGCTGAGCAGTCCGCAATCCCTGTACGCATTGTGATAAGAAAACACATTGTACGCCAATCCCCGTTCTTCACGGATCTCCTGGAAGAGACGGGAGCTGGAACTGGCGCCCAGGATATTGTTCAACAGCGCCAGCGTATACGTCCGCTCATCGTCGTATGCATACCCCGGTGTCGCGAGGCATACATGCACCTGTTCGACAGGACGCGCCTCGTAGCGCTCACCGACCGCAAAAACAGGCGCCTTGTCCAGCAGGTCCAAGGGCGAACGCCGAAAACTGCCAAACAGGCGTTCCAGTTCAGTCATCATACCGTCCGGGTCCAGTCTCCCGGATAGCGAGATCACCCATTCGCGCGGCGTGTAGCGGTGTTCCACGTAATCTTGCAGCATCGCCCGGTCTATTCCGGATAAACTCTGCTCGGTCCCCAGTATATTGGCTCCCAGCGGATGATCAGGATAGACGTGTTCGACAATGAGATCGTGCACCAATTCCTCCGGGTTGTCCTCGTACATCTTGATCTCTTCAAGAATGACCCGCTTTTCCCGCTCCAGTTCCTTTTCGTCAAGCAAGGAATCGAACATCATGTCTGCCAGCGTGGATAACGCCAAGACCGCGTGTTCGTCAAGCACCCTGGCATGGAAGCAGGTGTATTCTTTCGTCGTAAAAGCGTTCACCTGGCCGCCGATACCGTCGAACACTTCAGCCAGTTGACGGGCGGTGTGCGTGCTCGTTCCCTTGAAAAACATGTGCTCAAGAAAGTGGGATATGCCGTTTTGTGCGGGCGTTTCATCGCGGGTGCCCGTCCGGATCCACACGCCCATGCTGACGGACCGCGCCGTCGGTATGGTTTCCATCACAACCCTGACGCCGTTTGAAAGGGTATTTTGATAAACCAAAGACAACCTCCTCGTTGTCGACGCTATATCTTGGATTCCAAATATTTGAATAGTCATGCGTCGTTCTGTTTCACTATATCAGA
>JAKACR010000021.1 GCA_021821225.1 Bacillota bacterium
GCTACGGGAGGGATGCAAACGGCCATCTGACCATGAATTTCGGACCGCTCAATGAGAGTGGCGGCGAGCGGAGACTGAACGTCATGATCTCGCGGGCCAGGCTGCGCTGCGAGGTGTTCACGAACCTGCTTCCGGACGACATCGACCTCGGCAAGGCCCCCACACGCGGGGTCCAGGCGTTCAAGACGTTCCTGCAGTATGCAAAAACGGGCAGGACGGCGATTGCCGCGCCGACCGGCCAAGAGGCCGACTCGCCGTTTGAGGAGGCGGTGCGCGACGCGCTGATCCGCCAGGGCTACAGGGTGCAACCGCAGGTGGGCTCGGCCGGTTTTCGGATCGACATGGCCGTGGTGGATCCGGATCGGCCGGGACGGTACGTGATCGGCGTCGAATGCGACGGAGCGACGTACCATCGGGCGCGCTCGGCGCGCGATCGCGACAGGCTGCGGCAGCAGGTGCTGGAAGGGCTCGGCTGGAAACTGCACCGTATCTGGAGCACCGACTGGTTCCGCGACCCTGAGCGGGAACTGCGGCGCGTGATTGAAGCGATTGAGGCGGAGCGGGCGGCTGGAAACGCGGGGGCGGCTGCGGCGGGCGAGGCGGCGGGGGCAGCGGGGACGGGCGAAGAGAGTGGGGCGAGCGCGGCGCTGGCGGCGGAGGCGAGTGGCGGGTCTTCGGTGCCTGGGAGTGAGGCGGCCTCAGAGCGCCCGGATAGGGCCGAGATGAGTCAGGACCAGTCGGACACGCCCCACCCGTCGCACGTTGCCGCGGGACATAATCCGGCGGCCGACGGAGCCTTGCCTGATACGGAGGATGCTGCCGTGACGGCGTACAGGACAGCCGAGTTGCGCCTGTCACTGCGCGGTGAGGAGCTGCACGCCGTGCCGCGCGCGCGGCTGGCCGAGTGGATCGTGGAGGTCGTGCGCGTGGAGAGTCCGGTGCATGTGGAGGAGGTCTACAGGCGCGTGGCGAGCGGCGCGGGAGTCAAACGGATCGGCGCCCGCATCCGCGGCGCGATGGATCTCTCCGTGCGCGTCGCCGCCCGGGGTCCGATCGTCCGGCGGGGGGATTTCCTGTGGATTGCCGGCATGGAGGACCCGCCCATCCGCGACCGTAGCCGGTCAGAGGAGGTCAGCCGCAAGATGGAACACATCGCGCCAGAAGAGATCCGTGCGGCGATCAGGCTGGTCCTTCTCAGCACCAGGGGCTTGGAGCGGGAGAACGTGCCGCAGACTGTCGGGCGCTGCTTCGGGATACAGCGACTCAGCGAGGACTCCCGCGCGGTCATTGAGGAGGCGCTCTTGACCATGATGGCGGAGAAGCAAGTCGCGATCAGCGGCCGCTACGCCGTTGCGGTGGAGTAAACGGTTCTCGCGCGGGCATTTTCCGATTCACAAAATCGCTTGTGGTCTCGTGGATTAGGCATGGATCATACTGATGACGGCGTCCTGATCGGCCTGTATTGCGACCTTTAGTACGTATGGGAAATGCGCGCGCCGATTTGGGGCGTGGAAATACAGGCGAAAGCTCTCGGTCAAATATTCCTCGGCGTACTCGGTCAAACTTTTGGCAAGGTCGGCGATGGCTTCCTGTTCCGTGACACCGACTGCTACGATGTCTTCGATCTCATGAAGCGTCCCCAAATAGATCCCGTGTTCATCAAGTCGGATATCGGCATGAAACTGCAATGAGTCCAAGAGCACGTCCAAATGCTCGAGATTGAGCGTGGCAAGTACGTCGCGATTGCGCGTCAAAAATCCGGGGCGATCGCGAACCACGCTGTCGATGAACTCGCTGAAGTGTTGGCGAACATCGGATGCGTTTGCGGTCAGGCGCAGCATGATCATGCCTCCTACACCTCCAACCTAACATATTCGTACACTCCGTGTAATATGTACGATGCCCCAATTGTATACGGCCCAACCGCACCCATTCGCACTACCACGACCACAGCACATTTCTGGCGGGATCGGTCATGATCCTGGCGGAATCGACCATGACGGGACGCGATGGGCCCGTTACACTGAACCCAGACATGGTGAAGTGGGCTGGTCCATCAAGCGGCGGGGACGCCGTCGCCGCAGATGGCGGTGGACGCACACGCTAGAGGAGGTTGCGCAGTGGCGTTGCGAGTGGGCATTGTGGGAGTGGGGAACATCGGGCGGATTCACGCCGATGTGTACAAGAATCATCCGGACGTCGAGATTGTGGCGGTCTGCGACGCGGTGAAGGAGACCGCGGACGCCGCCGCGGCGAGGTTTGGCGGGCGCGCGTTTTACAGCGTGCGCGAGATGCTGGACAGCGGCATTGTGCTTGACGCCTGCAGCGTGGCGACAAAAGGGGAGGAAAACGGCGGACAACACTTCGCGCCCACGATCGAACTCCTGCAGGCCGGCATTCCCGTGCTCGGCGAGAAACCGATTTCAAACCGTCTGGATGAGGCCGTTCAGATGGTCGAACTGGCCAGAGAAAAGCGCGTGCCATACGCGATCAACCTGAACCACCGCTTCACACCGGCGGCGGTGCGCGCCAAGGAGTGGGTGACAGAAGGGCGCCTTGGACAACTGCACATGATCAACATGCGCATGTGGATCAATAACCCGGTCGAGTCATCCCCGTGGTTTCACATGCGCGCGCTGCATCCGCATTCCTTCGACGTGATGCGCTACTACTGCGGCGATGTGAAGCGGGTGGTCGCCTTCATGATGAAGGGAGAAGGGCGGACGGTATGGTCCAACGCGCAGGTGATGCTGGAGTTTGCAAACGGTGTCATCGGCAATCTCGTCGGGAGTTACGACGCGGGCGCCAGTTACGGGCTTGAGCGCTGCGAGGTGGTGGGCTCGAAGGGCAGGTTCGTGCTCGACGATGCGTGCGAGCACCTGACGTTCTATCCGCGCAACGGCATCGCGACGGAAACGTACGACTACCTCGGCGGCATGCGGTCATTCAACGACACCTTCAGCAGCAGAATCAGTTCCTGGATAGACCAGCTTGTGGCGGGAGCGGCGTACGATGAGATCGATGGGTCCGGAGAAGACGCCCTGCAGGCGCAGCGGATCATCGAGGCGGCCATTGAGTCCTGGGAGACCGGGCGCATTGTCGAATTGCAGGAGGTGAAGGCGTGATCAGACTTGGCGTCAATACGGTGCTGTTCAAGGATTTTGACTTCGCGACAGCGGCAAGGCACATCGCGCAGTGCGGCTATGACGGGCTGGAGATATCCTCCATCAAAGGCATGTGCGAACACCTGGACCTGAACCATTGGCGCGCCCAGAAGGCGGAGTTGCAGGCCGCGATGCAGGAGTACGGCCTGGCTTTTTTGTCCATGGAAGTGGCCTCGTTGGACGAGGACCGGCTGCTGCGAGCGTTTGAGGCGGGCGCGGAGATCGGCATTCCGGTGGTGAATGTGGGCCCGGGAGGGCGTTCGGGCGTCGCGCAGGATCTGCGGGAGTCCGTCGGGAAATTGGCCGCCATGTCGGAGCGCGCCGCCGAATTTGGCGTGACACTGTGCGTGAAGGCGCATGTGGGATCGGCGATCCACGACACGCCGACCACCCTGCAGGCCATGGAGGGGATTCCGTCGCCGGCGTTTGGCATCGACATGGATCCGAGCCACATCTACCGGGCGTCAGAACTGCCGGAAGCGGCGCTGCCATCTGTGCTGTCACGCGTCCGGCACATTCACATTCGCGACTGCAAGGCGGGTATCCAGGGCCCGGGGTCGATCTTTGAACAGGCGTGCGGCCGCGGCGCGATCAACCTGTCCGGATACTGCGAAGCCATGGTGAAGGGCGGTTACGATGGCCCGGTCTGCCTGGAGGTGATCGGCGCGAGCGGTCACTCGCTGGCTGAAGTGTCGATAGTCGCCGCGGAGAGCTACGGCTATCTGAACGCTGTTCTTAAAGCGCTCGGCGTGCGGTAGACCGCCACGGGCGGCGCGACAGAGCTCTCTGAGCAGGAGCAGAGGGATACGGACGGCTGGCGCAGACGCGGCGGCTGGCGCAGACCTATTTTCCGTGAGAGGAGTCGATACGCTTGACCGACAGGACGCGGCCCAATGTGGTGTTGCTCGGCGTCGACAGTTTACGGTCCGATCACATGAGCCTGTACGGCTATCACCGCACCACGACCCCCCATATCGAGAAGTTCGCCGCGGGCGGGGCCGTGTTTGCGCGACATATCAGCCCGAGTATCCCGACGACGCCGGGGTATGCCTCAATGCTGACGGGGATGGACTGTTTTGGCACGGATGTGGTAGCCCTGCGTCACAAGGGCCCGCTTGGGGATCACGTTGCGACACTCGCGCAGGTCCTCAAGGAGAACGGATACAACACGGCCTGCGTGGGTTTCACCGGAAATCCGGCCTCGCGGGGCTTTGATACATACCTCGATTACGAGGGATGGCGACCGGCCGCCGACGGGCGTTGCCACAAGGCGGAGAATCTGAACGATGTGACGATTCCCGAACTCAAACGGCTTGCGGCGGCGGATGAACCCTTCTTCCTGTTTGTCCGGCATATGGATCCGCACGCCCCCTATCTACCGCCGCGTCCCTTTGACCGTCTGTTTTACGGTGGGGATGAACGCGACCCGGACAACCGCTCGCTGGATCCCGTGTACGCATTCAAGCCGTTTGCGGATTTTCACCGCTCGTGGTTTCCGGATGGCTGCACCGATTCGGACTACGTCGACGCGCAGTACGACGGAGCGGTCGCCTACATGGACGCGTGCATTGGCGATATCCTCGCCGCCCTGTCCGCTCTCGGTGCGGATGAGGAGACGGTGGTCGTACTGACGTCCGATCACGGGGAGACGCTGTACGAGCACGACTGCCACTACGACCACCACGGATTGTATGAGAGCAACCTCAGGGTGCCGCTCGTGATCCGCTTCGCTCCGAGGGTCCCCGCTGGCGCGCGGTACACGGGCCCTTCGCAGATCAAGGACATCATGCCGACGATTCTCGACCTGGTCGGGATCGAGACGCCGATCGCGTTTGACGGGACGAGCCTGGCGCCGCTGTTCGAGGGCAAGGCGCGCCCCCCGGACACCGAGTCGTACATCACGGAATGTACGTGGATGCGCAAGCACGGCTGGCGGACGGCGGAGTGGAAGCTGATTCACGCACTCGAGCCTGACTTTCATTCCAAACCGGAGATTGAATTGTATAATCTGCTTAAGGATCCGGATGAACTGGTCAATGTGGCCGACGACGAGCCGGGGGTTGTCGCATGGCTGGAGGCGAGGATGCTCGCCCATATCGCGAAACGCGAGGCGCAGTCCGGCAGGACGAATCCGATGTACACGAATGATGACTGGCATGGCAAGGGAGACGGTCCTTTCAAGACGTCGCGGCAGGCGTATGATGCGCTCTACATCGGTTCTATTCAGGCGGCCGAATCGCTGCAGGCCAAGAAGAGGACCCGCAAGAAGAAAACCGCGGCCGGCGCTGCGCCATGATACCCCGGGCGATACTTGGCGCAGTGGGCCGGCGGTTCAGGAGGGCGGGGGAACGCGATGGAACGGACGCCCAATATACTGATCATCGTGGTCGACCAGCAGAGGTACGACTGTATCGGATACAGCAATGACTACCCAGTGCGCACGCCCCACGTGGACCGACTGGCGCGCGAGGGTGTCTGGTTTTCGCAGGCGTACACACCCATTCCGGTATGCGGCCCTGCGCGACAGTCCTTTCTGTGCGGCAAACGTCCGGAGTCGTTTGGCGCGCTTTGGAACTTCGACTACGGACTGCCGGTCGGCGCATTGGACCCGGCGGCCTACGCTTGGCCGAGGGAACTGCAGGCCGCGGGATATCAGACAGGGCATCTCGGCAAATGGGGTGTCCACCCGCGGTACGATCCCACGCACTACGGCTATGACCGGCACGTTGGAGAAGGGGACTACCGTGACTTTGTCGCCCGGCGCCACCCCGGGGTGACGGCCGGGAGTTCCTACTTTGGGGAACGCGACACCCTTCCCCTGGAGGATGCGCGCACGCACTGGATGGCCCGGCAGGCAAGCGGGATGATTCGCGACTTCGCGCGTTCCGACAGGCCGTGGCATGTCCGGCTGGACTTCCCGGAACCGCACCTGCCCTGCCGGCCCGCCGGTCCATTCGCCGACATGTACGCGCCGCAGGACGTGCCGGAGTGGCGCAGTTTCGCGGATGCGCTGGCCAACAAGCCGTACATTCAGCGGCAGCAGTTGCTCAACTGGGGAGTGGAGCACTTTTCCTGGCAGGACTGGGCGCCGATCGTCGCCAGATACTACGGCGCGATCAGTCAGGTGGACGATGCGATCGGCCGGGTGCTTCGCACGCTGGTGGAGGAGGGCGTCGAGCAGGACACGATCGTCGTTTTCACGGCCGATCACGGGGACATGTGCGGCGGGCACCGGATGATGGACAAACACTTCATTCTCTATGACGATGTCGTGAAGGTGCCGTTCGCCGTCAAATGGCCCGGCCACATTGCACCGGGACAGGTCTGCGATGATTTTGTCTACAGTTTCCTGGACCTGCCGCCGACAATCCTGGAGTGGCTCGGATTGCACATTCCAAGAGAGTTTCACGGCAGGTCGCTGGCGTCTCTCCTGGGGGGGACGGCGAGCCGCGGTCCGCGAGACGCGGTCGTCTCGACGTACAATGGCCAGCAGTTTGGACTGTACACACAGCGCATGATTCGCACCCGCAAACTCAAATACGTGTGGAACACCACCGACATGGATGAATTGTACGACTTGACCACCGACCCGGACGAACTGGTCAACGTGGTTCATGACCCGCAGTACGGCGAGGCCCTGAAGGATCTCAGGCGACGCCTGTACGAGGAGTTGCTCGACGTCGGCGACGGTCTCGTGGGCAACTCGTGGACGCGCGACCAGTTGTTGCAGGGGCGCAAGCTGTAGATCGCGAGGGGGAATCGCGGCGTGCCGAGCGAATTGAAGAGCAGCCGCTTCATGGACCGCGAATTTCCATTCTACATCATGCGCGCGGAACACACGCACGAGAGCGTCCCTGGTGTCCACGGACATGACTTCATCGAACTCGTCTATGTTGTTCGCGGGGACGCCAGGCACGTATTTGAACGCGAAGTCTATGAATTGCGCGCGGGAGATGTATTCATCATCAATCCCGGCGAAGTCCACACGTTCCAAATCGAGCCGGGCAAACGGATAGAAATCATAAACTGCCTGTTCCTGCCGCACTTGATAAGTGACTCGCTGCTTCGCGAGTTGGGGATCTCACATTCGATGGACTATTTCTATGTCCATCCCTTTTTGGACAGTTCGGAGCGCTTCCATCATCGTCTCAATCTGCGCGGCGAGGATGCCGTGGTCATTCTCACCCTCCTGGAAATGATGATCGTGGAAGCCAAGAATCGCGGCTCGGGGTTCTCGACGCTCATCAGATTGCACATGATCGAACTGCTTGTCCTGCTGTCGCGCTACTACGGGCACTTGCGCAGTGTGCACAGGACGTCGCGCGCGAGCGACCGCGAGCAGGTCCTCCAGCGGATTTGCGGATACCTCGAACGAAACTATGACCAAAAGATCACCCTGACGTCGCTCGCCCACATCTTCAACAGCAGTACGCGGCACTTGAACCGCATGTTTCAGGATGAACTGGGTATCAGTGTGATTGAGAAGGTGCAACAGATCCGCATCGAAAAGGCCAAGGCGTTGTTGGTGGAGACGGACGAGAAGGTGATCGCGGTAGCTGCGCTCGTCGGCTATGACGACCCGAGTTTTTTCAGTCGGCTGTTCACACGGCATGTGGGGTGCGCGCCCGGAGAGTATCGACCGAAGTGACGCGACCGAAGTGACTCGTTTCACAGGTCATGTCCGAGGAGGTTTCGCGTTGAAGATCATCTTGATTTCACTCGATACGACACGCCTGGATCGCCTTGGATGCTACGGGTACCCCTCGCCGACCAGTCCGTACCTGGATCAGATAGCCGCGCAGGGCGCGTTGTGGGAACGCGCCTATGCCTCTGACATCCCGACAGAGGTAGCGCATACCGGTGTCTTCACGGGCCGGGTCGGGCTTTCAACCGGCGTTGTGGCGCATGGATCGTCGCTCACCCAGTTGGCAAAAGGCGTTCCATGGCTACCGGCCCTCCTGAGGAACCAGGGGTTTGTGACCGGGGCGGTCGACAACCTCTACCAGTTGAAGGAGTGGTTTGCAAGGGGCTATCGCTACTACGTGAATTCTTCGGCGCCTGGCCAGCGCTGGATCGACGGTAGAACGGTGAACGACCTGGCAAAGGCGTGGATTGGGGAGCACAAGGGGGAGGATTTCTTTCTCTTCCTGCACTACTGGGATCCTCACACCCCCTATCTGCCGCCGCCGGGCCACGTGAACCGGTTCTATGCGCCGGACCGCAACCCGAAGGACCCTGACAACAAGAGCATGGAGCGCGCCTATAATCATAGGGCATATCCGTTTTTCAAGCACCACCACTACGACTTGTTGGGGGGAATCACGGATTCGGCGTACATGAACGCCTTGTACGACGCGGAACTTCGCTATCTCGACGATCTTCTGCAGGAACTCGACGAGTTTTTGGCGCAACAAGGGATTGTGGAGGAGACGTTTCTGATTCTGTTTGGAGACCACGGTGAAAGCCTGGACGAACATGACATCTTTTGGGATCACTGCGGGTTGTACGAACCGACGGTTCATGTCCCCATGATCATGAGGTGGCCCAACCGTATTCCACCGGGTCGCAGAATTCCGGGACTGGTACAACAGGTCGATTTGCTGCCGACGATTCTGGAGGCGGCAGGTTGCAGCCTGCCGGGTGGTCTGGACGGGAAGAGTCTGTGGCCGTCCATTCGCGGGGAGACCGAGGGAACGCAGGACCGCATCTATCTCAGCGAGTGTGCCTGGCAAGCGAGCAGGGGCGTAGTCACCAGAGACTTCAAGTTCATCCGAACCGTGGACTCCGGTCCGTTTGTCCGGCCGCGGCGGGAGCTGTACGACCTGCGCGTTGACGGACGGGAAATACAGAATATCGCGGAGAGCAGCGCGCAGGTCGCGGACGAGCTTGAACGTCTGTTGGATGAGTGGGTAGACAGAGGACTGGCCGGTCGGCCCGACCCCATGGGAATCGTGTTGCGCGAACAGGGGTTGCCCTTTCGCAGGCGGATTTCCGAGATATTGCAGCAGGTTGGCATGACGTGGGAGCAGTGGTCCGAAAACCCGGACCGCGCCGCATTCGATGAGGCGCAGCGCCGACATGCGAGGTGACGTTGCGGGGCGTCGCGAGGAGTCGCGACGGCGCGTGCGTCTCACGCGGGACCGCGGGGGGACAGTTCCTGTGTGCTGCCGCGGATGATCAGTTTCGGAACGACCAGCGATTCCGTCCGTTCATTCGTGCGGCTCCTCAATAACACTTCAACAGCCAATTGCCCTAAATAATTAAAATTTTGGTCGACAGTCGTTAATGGAGGCACTGTATACTCGCCAAACGCGTATCCGTCGTATCCAACGATGCTCATGTCGTCCGGGACGCGCAATCCGAAGTCTTGAGCGGCGCTCATCGCTCCGAGCGCCTTGAAATCAGTCGAGGCAAAGACCGCCGTCGGCGGCTGCGGATTCGACATGACGCTGCAGAAACCCTTATAGCCGGAAGCCTCATCTTCGCGATCGTTGTCCTGTACCGACACGATCGCCGGGTCGAATGCAATCCCATAGTTGTCGAGCGCCAGCCGATATCCTTGCAGGCGAAACGCAAATTCAGGTTTTAGGTCAATCATGGACGCTCCGGACAGGATGATTCCTATTCTCCTGTGACCCAGGGACAATAAGTGCTGTGTGGCGAGGTATCCGCCAGCCATGTTGTCGGCGTTTATGTGTGGAATGTTCAAGTGCGGGAAATAGTGATGAAGCGTCAACAAGTGGCGTCCATCTTGGTTCCACTGGTTGACGGCCCTGAGCAACTCAGGCCCGGAATTTCCGAATTCCCTCCATCCTCGAAATCCCCACAGGATGATACCCGAGGATGCGTCGCTCGGGAGGTCATACGTATCGTGCAGATTAAAAAAATGGAATGCAACCCTGTTCTTCTCGCAAACCTTCGCCATTCCCCTAAACATGGATTGAATGATGTCATGGCTGAAAAAGTCGATCGGAGCCTCGTTGTGAACGAAATAGACGCGGCTCATCAAATGGCCGGATGTGGCCACAGGCCGACGATCCTCGACGTTGGAGACAAAGCTGCCCTTTCGCCTCACGCGCTGAATAAGGCCATCTTTGACCAACAGGGAGAGTGCCTTCTGGATGGTGACAACGCTCGTGCGGTGGATCTTGGCGAGTTCCACCTGTGACGGGATCAAGGCCCTGGGAGGCAGGTCTCCACTCAGAATCCTGCTCCGATACTGCTCTGCAATGTCCCTGTACACGGGTGTTTGGTTGCGGTCCCTCATCACGGTTCCTCCGTTGAGGCGCTGGACTCGTATTCATATGCTTATCAAAATGGATGATATCATACTTCTGGTGATTCACAATGAAATTCACTGCGAGTGCAATTTGATCATGCAATATTCATTGTCCCTGTATATGAATTGCCGATACAAGATGCCCCATGCATTTGATGTCCGTTTTCCCCTCGCCATGGTGGATTTCCCATACAACCGCAAAGGTATAACAACGCAGTTAGACAAAAACAGAATAAAACTACTTGTCAAATAAAATAAGATCACATATGCTTCCTGTGTGGTAAGTATATGCGGTTTATATGCTAATTCCATAGTTGTTTTCCGCTTCAGAATGCACTCGAACCGAGCTTCAAACAAATCAAGGGGCGGCGACTGAAGATGCCGGATAGGGGGTTATGAATTGGAGACGGAAGCCGGATCCGGGCAAGAGCCGACCATCCATCAGAAGCGCAAGCTTGTTCAGGCACTCATTGGTTACGCCTTTTTGCTGCCCACATTCATTTTCATCATCAGCTTCAGCTATTATCCCGCTGTTCGCGCGCTGACCGGCGCCTTCACCGCGTGGGACGGATTCAATCCTCCGACTTGGGTTGGCTTTGGCAACTTCCAGCAGTTGTTTTCCGATCCGACATTCCTATCTTCAGCGCGGCACGTTCTGATCTGGTCCGCTCTTGGCATCCCTCTGGCGATTGTACCCTCATTCGTCGCGGCAGCCCTGATCTTCCACCTGAGGAGCCTGCGCTTGCAGTATCTGTACCGCACCCTGTTTGTGCTGACCATGATTCTGCCGCCCGTCGTCTCGATCCTGATCTGGCAAGAGTTCTATGGTCACAGCGGCGTCCTGAACCTGTTGCTGCGCGCCGTCGGACTGGGTGTACTGCGGCACGACTGGATCGCCGACCCCAGATTCGCTCTTTGGGCGGTCATTCTGAAAGGGCTTCCATGGGTGATCCCGTTTAATCTCTTGATTTTCTACGCGGGGCTGCAGTCGATCTCCCCGGAAGTGTTCGACGCGGCCGCCGTCGACGGCGCTGCCTCCTTGAAACGCGTGCTCTATATCGAGATTCCGCTCGTACTGGCGCAAGTGCGGCTCTTGCTCATCCTCTCCATCGTGGGTGTCACGCAGGACCTGTTGACGCCGCTGTTGATGACAGGCGGCGGCCCCGGCACGTCGACCACGACGCCCGTGTTGTACATGTACCAGACGGCAATTCAATACGACGAGTACGGATACGGGATGGCAATCGCGTTCCTCATCTTTATGGTGGTGATCACGTTGTCCATCCTCAGCATGAGGTATTTTCGCGTAGAACAGTAGGAGGTGTCAGGGTTGACTGCGAAGCGGTCGAATGTGGGACTGAATCTGGTGTTGGTGATCTACGTGCTGCTGTCGGTGTATCCGATCGTATTCATGTTGACGAACGCGTTCAAAGACGGATTGCAAACCGCGGTGAACCCTTTCACGGTGACCTTTGCCAAGCCGTTTGGCGAGAACTTCGCCATGGCGTGGCAGGCGATTGCGCCGGACTTCTTCCGCAGCCTCTCGATCGTGGGAGTCAGCGTGGCCGGCATCGTGGGGCTGGCCATGCTGAGCGCGTATTCGTTTGCGCGGCTTGAGTATCCATTCAAGGCGTTCCTCTTTAACGCGGTTTTCGCGCTGCTGCTGGTACCCGGGTTTCTGACCCTGATTCCGTTGTTCCTCGAAATCAAGAATCTGCATCTCCTGAACACATCGTGGGGGCTCATTCTTCCGTACATCTCCGGGAGTCAGGCGTTTGCCATCTTCGTCTTCCGGACGTTTATTCAGGGACTTCCGGGGGAACTGTTTGAGGCCGCGCGCATCGACGGCGCAAACGAATTGCAGATGTTCACGCGGCTCGTGGTCCCACTCTCCGTGCCAGTCATGGTGACGATTGCTTTACTTAACATCAACGGGATCTGGGGGGATTACGTGTTGCCGTCAGTGATCCTGGATCCATCGCATGCGACGGTGGCGGTGGCCGTCGCCAACTTTCAGCCGCCGCCTGATGCGCCAAGTCTGAACGCAGGGAATATGCAACTGGCGGCATTTGCGATCGCTTCGCTGCCGATTGCCACGCTCTTTCTGTTCTTGATGCGGTACTTTGTGGCCGGACTGACCAGCGGCGGCGTGAAAATGTAAGGGCTTTCAGAATGGGCGCAGGTACAGGCTTGCCGGACGTGTGTACGCGCGGGAAAGGAGTGATGCGCAAGGCAGCGTGGAAGGCTGGAATCGGGCTCGACTTCGCGGTTGGACGTCCGAACAAATCCGAATCCAAGGGGGTCAATGCGTATGAAAAGAAAGGTCCTCAGGTCGATGAGTGCGGTGACCATCGCACTTTGCGGGTTGTCGATTACGGCGCCGACGATGGCGAACGCCAACCGCGCCCCGGTCAAGCCGTCGTTGTCCTACAAGGGCACCATCACAATGTATGCGCAGTCGTATACGCCGGCGGTCAAGGGGGTCTACCAGGCGCCGGGCAGCCCGAAGCTGCACGCCTTTGAACGGGCGGCCCAAGCGTTTGAGAAATTGTATCCGGGAATCCACATCAAGTTCGTCAACAGTAACACGTACGGGACCACTCAATGGTATGAGACAGAGGCGGCCGGGGGGCTTCTGCCGGATATCTCATGGGTGCAGAGCGCCGACACCAATTCCGTCCTGCCCAAGGGTGTATTTATCAATCTTGCGCCTTACTTCGCCAAGCCGAATCCGTTCATTCCCGGGAACAAGAAGTGGTCCAACATCATGAATCCAAGGATCCTGGAGATGACCAAGGCCCCGGACATCGGGCAATACGTGCTCGACGGCGACTGGGTCGCCACCGCGTTCTACTACAACATCAACCTGTTCAAGAAGGCCGGCATCAAGAGTCCACCGAGGACCTGGGCGCAGTTGATCCAGGACAGCAGAACTCTTAAGGCGCATGGAATCGATCCGGGTGCGATCAACTCCGGCTCACTTTACGGGTGGTGGAACCGCATCTTTGTTGCAAACGCAATCGGGCAGGCTAAACTGGACGCGCTGCTTGCCATCGATCACAGCGTCGGCATCGTCAGCTCGCTTGATGAAGTCAAGGGGTATGAACAAGGGGTGCTGGATCCGGCGAAGAATCCGGCTCTTACCGCCTGGTGGCCGGCGGTCAAAGAACTGATGGGTCTGTGGGACAAATCCATCCTTGAGGTTCCGATAAACAGCACGAACCCTTCAGCCCCCACGACAGAAGCATATTTCTCGGCGCAAAAAGTCGCCATCGCGTACGACGGTTCCTGGTTGCCTCCCATCGTCAATAACCTGCCCAAGGGCAAGCGCTTTCCCATGGGCGCTTTTAACATCGACAATTTGGCGGGGACGTCGAAGTACGCCACCGGACTGGTCACTTCTCAGGATGTCGGCGGCCCAAACGCCGCTTTCCAATTTGGCGTGGCCACCCGGCAAGCCGATCACTCCATGACACCTGAGAAGTTGAAGGCTGTAGTGGCATGGATGCAGTTCTTCGGCACTCCCCAGTGGGATGGGAGGATCTGCGATGAACTTGGCAGCTTCATCCCGACGTTCAAGGGCGCGAAGGCATCGCTGGCCGACGCCGGCATCGTGAAGGACTTCAACAAACCGTTCTACGCTCTGGACATGTTCGAGAACTTGACACCGCAGGCATTGGTGCAGATCGAAGGCATGTTCCAGGAGTATGCGACGGGGCACCTCTCATTTCAGAGCGCTGTGACCCAATACAGTCAATTCGCGGCCCAGGCCGTGCAACAGTACAAGATCAAGAACAAGATATCCTGAAACCTCTCGCGGGAACCTGTGATGGTCCAAATCACCGCAGGCGGATTTCATCACAGTTCCCCCAAGACGTTTGGCTCTGACTCGGGCGTCCTTCAATTCACCTGCCGGACCCGCCAGCGCCCCGGCTGACGGGTCACGATCATTAAATGGCGTGCGCGGCGCTATCGGCGGCTGTCGTCCGGACGCGTGATGTTCACGAGCCTGGTGATGCCCCACGCCGCCAATGCGTAGACCGCCATGGCGACGAGAACGCTGGATTCGAACTCGGACACTCCGTACCGCGGGATGTAGCTGAACAGGCTGAAAAAAGGGAGGACAAAAGGATAGGTCGTCGAAAAAATAAAGTTGGCAAATCCATTTTCCAGATTCGCGCCGAGCAGCGCCAAGACAAACCGGAATCCCAACAAAATCAACAACAAGCCCGCGATGTACCATACGACGCGGACGGTGATCGTCCGCCTTCTGGCAGCGGCCTCTTCTCCGTCGCTCAGGTCCATTGCAACGTCGCCTCCTGTGGAAACACAGATTCCAATATGCAGGTGTAGTATGTATACAGGGTGTGCGATCATATACCATTGCATTTGCCGCCACGACTCGAGGGGCCGGCCGCATGACCAGGCGGCGCCAACTCCGACTGCGCTAAGACCATGCGTTGTACATCTTCAGGGCAACCACGGGTAGCTCTCCTGTGTGGTGTTGGAATCGGCGTTGCGCAGTTCCTCTATGACCCGCGTGAGCCAGTCGATTTCCAGCTGCGCGTGAAGCGCCTGGTGTTCGATGGAGCGTACGATTCCCGGCGAACGGTGATGCTTGGCCGCTTGTTGCAGCGTGTCTATTTGCGTCCGGAGATGTTCGCGGCGTATCCGCAGACGATCCGCCGCCTCCTGCGCCGGCAGGTAATCCAGGAACAACAGCCCCATGTCACCCTTGTACACCGGGGCGTCGACGGTTGTTAAATTATCGCGCAGCAGGGTATAGAACTCTCTGCGCCCCTGATCCGTGATGGAATACACTTTCCGCGGCGGCCTGTTTCCTTCCTGCTCGGAATGGACCGTCACGAGGCCCGCTCCGGACATTCGTTCCAGGAGAGCATACGCTGTGGACTTTTTCATGTCTGTGACCTGAATGAGGGTCTTTTCGATGAAATCGTTAATTTGATATCCATGTGCGCTCTGCGCCATCAGGATTCCCAGCAGAAACAGCGAACGTTCGTCCACGACGTGCTCTTCCCCCTGTCTGTAACAGGCCCTTATTATAGCGTCGTTGACGGGCATGGTCAACGACGCTATAATTCTCTTTGGAATAGTCATGGATGACTATATTCGGCGGACTGCCGACAGGCGTAGGGCCCAAGGCGCACGGTGGGCCGGCGTTTGCGATTCTCGTCGGTTGCGAGGAAGATTCTGCGGAGGATGGTGGCCGGTGTTCAAGAAACTGAGTGTCATTCTCGGGATGCTGATTACGGTATTCATCGGCTTCGGTCTCATCATTCCGGTGCTGCCGCTGATGGTCAGGCAGGTGGGAGCGTCGCCCGTGCAGCTGGGGATGATGCTGGCCGTGTATTCGGCCGCCGCATTCATCACGGCGCCCTTGTGGGGACACTTGTCGGATCGCGTGGGCAGAAAGCCAGTTTTGGTCGCTGGTTTGCTCGGGTTTGCGGCCAGTTTTTTCTTGTTTGGGCTGGCACAGCACATCCTGTGGCTCATGTACGCGGCACGCGTCATCGGCGGGGGTTTTTCCGGAGCGGTTACGGCGACGGCCATGGCCTACATCGCGGATGTCACGACCGTGGAGGAGCGGACGCACGGGATGGCGTTCGCCGGGGCCGCGATCGGACTTGGGTTCATCATTGGTCCCGGGGTCGGGGGACTGTTGTCGCGCTACGGACTGAGTGTGCCCTTTTTTGTCGCCTCGGCGCTCGCGGTGGGCAATGCGCTGTGGGGAGCCGTGGTCCTTCAGGAATCGCGCGGCGCCGATCGGCGCGCACTGGACTCCGGCGCCGAGTCTGGTTCTGCGCAGTCCCGATTCATAACGTCACAGTGGAAGGCTTTTTCAGGCTCGCTCAAGTACCTCTACATGGTCGGGTTTGTGGGTCAGTTCGCGGTAACGTCCCTGGAGGGCACCTTTCAGTATTTCGAGATGCTCAGGATTGGGGCAAGCGCCGTTCAGATCGGAGGCATGTTCGTCATTTCCGGGTTGGTTGCGGCCCTGGTGCAAGGGGGCATCGTCCCGCGTTACGTCAAACACGGGCGAGAATTGCCCGCCTTGTACGTTGGACTGATCACGTCAGGGATCGGTCTGCTGCTCGTCCTGTTGTCGACTAATTTTTGGAATGCAGCCTGCTTTATCACCATTTTCAGCGTCGGCAATACGGTCCTTCGGGCGCCGCTGTCCTCACTGATCAGCAAGCGGACGACCGTGGGAATGGGTCTCGCAAACGGTCTGCTGACGTCCCTCGACAACCTGGCGCGGATCGTGGGCCCACTGCTCGCCACGGCCCTGTATGTATTTCACCCGGACCTGCCATATGCGACGGCGGCCGTCATCACGTTTGCGGCGATCGCGCTCATTGGCGCGTATCGGCACGCAACCAAGCCGGAGGCGGCGCCGTCGCTCGCAAGCCCAAATTGATCTCACGATGCGGTTCGGGCGATCTTCGGGACTACGCGGTCGGTGCGGCGGGAGCCGCCGCTCCGTAGGCGATGTTAAAGGCGTCCTTGTTGCTGTCAGGAGCGGAGGGTGTGGAAACTTGCCGGCGATGCTGGATCATCACGCCACCGTCCGACATGACCAGACCCGGCTTCCTTCCATTGACCGTGCCGTCTGAGAAGGTGGTTTGCCCATAGTTGGCGAGCGTCGCCACGTGCCCGCCGATGGTCGGCGCTTCCTGGATCCATTCCGCGGATGTTGCGGGCCCACTATACGCCTGGGTGGTGGTGAACGTTTCGTTCTGGGTCACGTCGGTGATCGTGATGGTCCACTGGCCGTTACCGTCATTTGTGATCGAGGCGGTCATGTGGTCGCCCGGATTGACGGTCATGTTGGGGATCACGGTCTCAGCGGCCGGGAGGATCTCCCACCACGCGTCATAGTGGGCGGCGCCGTTGTAGTAGTCCTGTTCTGTACCTGTCTGGATCAGGTTTGTGTTATTGAAGCCGTCGATGCCGAGCCAGCTTGATGAGAAGGTCAGGCCGGTGCTGGGTTGAACGGTTGGCACGATCCAGTTCCCGGTGATGCTGTTGTATTGGCCTACCGAGCCCGACAGCGCGTAGCCCGACCAGTTGCTCGCCGCCCACCCGTAGCCACTGCCGACGACGGACTTGCTTGGTTTGAGACTGATCCTCGGTGCGTGCGTGATGGCGTCGCCTCGCGCGATGGCGCCGTTAGAGGCAAATGCGGGGCTCGGCGCGAGCAGCAGACAGCCGACGGACAACGCGGAGAAAAGCGCGAACGGCACGGACTTCATCGGAATCTACCACTCCTCGGACGATGGCTTCGTACAGAGAATCCCCAACACCAAAGCCAGACAGCTTTTGCGGGCGCACAAGAGCCGAAGCCGAGAACAGGACCCCTTCTGGCAACCCTGCGTTCATGGACGTATGTCCGACGAGCTGCGACTCTGCGTCCGCGCATGTCGTCTGACAGATCGGAATTCAATGAAACTATAGCACGAACGGCTCTGGCTGTGAAGAGTTTGCCGGAGCGGGAGGAACAGTCTTGGGGATTATTGCACAGAGGCGTCGACCGTCGCGGTCGGTTGCGTCAGGTCGGTCGGCTTGTCGATGCGATGATCGATGGTCATGTGCGTGATGACCCGTTGGGTGCCGTGCGCCAACGCGGTCTGGTGGATGGCGCCGGCAACATGAAGCAGCTCTTCCACGCTGCCTTCAATCACCGTCGCCGTGGGCGTGACCTGATAAGGCAGGCCGGAGTGTTGGACCGCCAAAACGGCTTCCGCAACGTGTGAACTGAAACTGGGTGTGCCGGTTCCTACGGGAACTACGCTGATCTCCATGAGAGGCATTCGGGTTCACGTTCCCTTCAATCAGGCAGTGTGGTGGAAACAGTCAGTCAGCGTGGCGTAAAATCGGTCCAGGACCGTCCGGAGTAGCATGTCCGACGCGTCTCTCCGGTATGCGGCGGGAGTGACGAGCCCGAGGGAGAGGTCTCCCGTTGGCGTGCGACAGCACGCGCGTGACAGCGATCAGGAGCGGACTCTGCCAGCCACTGCGGAGTTGGCGGCGTACACGTCCAGAGTGTCGGCAAGATCCCACAGCCAGCGCTTGCGGAACAGGTTCAGGCGAGGGAGCGCCGAGTCCGTTTCCGCGTGCAACTGATGATAGGCGGGAAAGTAGTAGTTGTACAGCATCACGTACCAGGCCGGGGAAACGCCCGCGCGCCGATGCTCAACGCCCAGGCGCCGTGCGCGTGCGCGGATGTTTGGATCGCGCGGGTCATGGATGAGGTTCAGTCCGTACTGCGCAACGAGCGTTTTGAGACTGGCGGTGGAGACATTGCGCCAGCGGTCATCCGGAAGCGAATCGTTCAGGAGCGCGTTGACCATTGACAGAAAGACCGGACGCAAGAGTGTCAGTCCTTCCCTGTACGCCTCCCATTCCCGCTGATTGGAGTCGGACCAGTCGAGCAGCGCATCGTACGGGCTGGCGCCGAAGTTGTCCGGCACCTGTCCGCGGCCGCCAACGGCGTGGAGGATCGGGCCCTCGACCGGTGTCGCCTGCGGTATGCCGAGGTAGTATCCCTGACCGTAGTCGATGCCGAGCGACTGCAGCGCGGCCAGTTCTTCCGCCGTTTCAATCCCCTCGGCGAGCAGGCGCACATTGTTGTCGTGCCACAGGTTGACCACACTCTGCAGCACATCATAGCGAAACGGGTCGCTGTCGATCCCGGAGATCACATCGCGGTCAAACTTCAGGATGTCAGGCCGCACGGCGATCGCCATGCCCAGTGACGAGTATCCGGAGCCGTAGTCATCGAGGACGATCAGATGGCCTCGGGCCCGCCACTCGTCTATGATGCGCAGAGCGGATGAGTGGCGCGCTATGGGCGCCCGCTCGGATATCTCGAGGGCGATGCGCAAAAGCGGCAGATCGCGTGGCAGCAGATCAAGGGGCAGGCGCGCGAACTCGACGGCGACATTGAGAAACAGTGTCTGGCCTTCCGGCAGTCGGTTGGCGAGCGCGTCGAGTCCCAATTGACGGCACCGGGCTTCCAGTTCCGCGACCGTGCCCGTTTGCTGAGCCAAGTCGAAGACCTTCTCCGGCGTCTCCCAATCGGAGCCGGCAGGTCCCCGGATGAGAGATTCGTGCCCGAGCACGGCGCCGGTCTTGAGACTCACGATCGGTTGCAACGCGACCCACAAATCATTTAGGAATTTCATTATAACACCCCAAAATATTGGACGTATCCGTGTTATGCCGTTGTCCGCATTTTAACAGTGTCCGTGTCGAATGGGCAAGTTTCAACCCGCGTGATCACCCGCGCGCCCGGATCGTCATCGTAAAGCCCGCCCGTCCCGTTTGGCGGTCATCGACCGTCTCAAGACACCTGCGCGAGCGCTGTCACCGTATGTTACTATAAGGATATGTATTTTCTCATGCTGTTGACGGCGGCCCCGTGCCATGGGGATCTGCCATGAAACTGAATACACGCTGTGAGGTGACTTTTCATTGTGGGCATCTATTACGTAGAACCGGCGCCGGGTACGGTGCATGGCGCGTTTTCAAATGAGCGGCCGCCCATTTTGACGGTCGATTCGGGCGATACGGTGCGGTTTCGGACACTGGACGCAGGGTGGGGAATCGAGCCGTTCGCCGCGGACGGAACGCGAAAGCGGTTTGAACCCAGTGAACCGGGCCATGCGCTGTGCGGCCCGATCGCCGTGAAGGGCGCCGAACCGGGAATGACGCTGCAAATCAAGATTAACGATGTGCAACCGGGCGCTTGGGGTTACACACGGGCAGGCGGATTCGACCATCCGGTGAACGACTGGCTGGGTCTCAGGGATGGAGAGACATTTCGCCTCGACTGGACGCTCGACAAAGCCGCCATGACTGGAGTGAGCCATCTGGGGCACAGGGTGGCGCTGCGTCCGTTCATGGGGTTGATGGGCAT
>JAKACR010000274.1 GCA_021821225.1 Bacillota bacterium
CATCCCGGATCAGACAAGGGGTTCCGCCAACATGCGCAATTCAATGCCAGTCTATCTCGCCATCATGACCGCCGTCGCCCTCGGCGCGCTCGTGCTCACGGCCATCCTGCTGCACAATGCGGGACCGCGCGGTGGAAACGTCCGGGCGACGCACCAAAGCATTTCTTCGGTGAGTTCAACCGCCCATCGTCGATGACGATGAACCGGCCGAAGACATGGCTCCTGTGTAAAAGTCGATTTTTGCGACATTGGACAGCAGCGTCATGCCGTGAAACGCCGTGCCGATGTCCGTGTTGGCCGGGTTGGCGGGCAGCACCGCCGGAGCGGCGCCCTTCACGACATACGCGCGCAGGCAGGGCATCTTGACGGTGGAGAACAGCGGTTTGCCGACCAGCCACTCGGCGTCGATCACCTCGCTCCCCGCAAGGTTCCAGCGCACCCCGATCATCTGGAACAACCCGGCGATGTTTTTCATCGGCCCGCCGATCTTGCCCGTCGTCCCCGTATCCGTCACGACAAGGCCCGGAAAATAGTAATTGGGGCCCGGCTTGAAGTACTTGCTCGTCGGAGTGACGAACGCCGGATGCACCGTGACATCTTTGGCGTACTGGGCGGGAACGGTGATCTGCACCCCGACCACATACATGTCCGGGGGCACCGTGTTGCCCTGCGTCGGTGAGGTGATCTTGACGGTCGCCATCTGCGTCCCCGCATCAGCCATCACGCTGGTATGCCGCGCCGTAGTCTGTGCGAAAGCGGGCGCTGCGCCGGCCGTTATGGCCGCCAGCGCGGCCAGCGTGGACGCCGCAAGCGCGAGTCTGCCCTGAAGTGTCATATGCGATGCCTCCCTGAATATTCTGTGTCCGCAGCCACATGAACGATCGTCCGCGAGGCCACTTTCGTACTGTACATACGATCCGTCCGCCAAAACGGTTTTATCTCTGAGACACTACGGCCACTATCACGCCGAAGCATTCATATCGGTGCGCGCGATGCGCGGCGCTCCCGCGGCGGGACCTGCGTGAAACAGCGTTCCGTCCATCGTGTGCCGCGCGGTGCGCCATGAAACGATCAGGAAGCATCCCCAGAGAATGACCAGTTGCACCAATCCAGCGGCGGCGAAGAACCCGCCTCCGACGAGGTGGTTCAGCGCATAGGTGCCGGACGTGAAGCTGCCGATCGGGAACACGTAGCTCCACCAGCCCAATGTGTACTTGATGCCGTCGCCGCGCCGCGTGAGATGGTGCAGGGAGTACACCGCCGCGATCACGATCCACCACAGGCCGACGCCCCACATGGCGCTTGACGCGATCAACCCGACGGCGCGCAGTCCCGCATCCCATGCGCCGAACAATCCGTGCGCCGTGAACGGCAGCGTCGAGAGCGTCGCCATCGACATGCCGATGGGGCCGATTTCCACCCAGACGCTCGGCGCGAATTCCCCCTCGATGCGCTTGTGATAGACGAGCCGGAAGTACACCAATGCACTGACCATGAGAAAGAGAAACAGCGTCATGCCGAACATGGCGAGAATCAGGGCGGTCACGGCAAGCTGCGCTGCGGGCGGCCCCCAGAACGGGATGAGATTCGCGCCCGTGGCGGCCGCGACAATCGGCGGCACGACCGGGATCAGCCAACTGGCAAGCGCGTCTTTTGTCGTCACCTCGTGCACGGTGAACAGGAGGTACGGCACGACAAACACGGTGAACAGCGAGACGGCGGTTCCGGCCACCCAGATCGCCTGGCTTGCGGCGATGGCCGCGCCGGCGGTCATCAAGTGCTGGCCGATGAGGAAGTAGTCGTTGCCTGTCACATTGATCGCCATCGCCAGCGCTCCATAAAAGAGCGCCCGATTGGGATGATGGAAATCCTCCAGCGCATCGCGCGTGTGGCGCACCCAGCGCGTCAGCCAGAATCCGAGGCTGATGACAAACCAGATGTTGAGGACCACGAACAGGACGATTCCCAGCGTCTTGTGCAGTGGAAAAGAAACGGGGGACGTGTAAGTCAGGGCGGCGACGATGCCGATTCCCATGACCGTGGTGAACCAGTTGGTGCCGAACTGTTTGGCAATCGGCATGGCGAACACCTCCACAAGCGTTGTTGTGGAGTCATTGTATGATCTAAATAACAATAAGTAAAATAGTTAATTTTTATATTATTAATAAGCAAAACTTATTTATTGTCCAAACGTCTCGTATACCCGGCGTCGCCCGCCGCGCACGACGCGTGAACGGACGTGATGCGCGCGATCGTCGATCCGGCGACCACCGCTGGATCAGGCGTCGCGCGGCAGGTCCATACTCCGGTTGAACAGCAGTGAGACGGCGTTGACCAAGAGAAACGCCATCGTAACGTAAAAGACGTTGCGAATGCCAAAGCCGGCGGCGACGGTACTGCCGATGAGCGGACCGATCAAATTGCCCAAAAACAGGGAGGCGGAATTGAACCCGAACGCGGTGGCCAAAAGGTTGGGCGGAGCGAGTTTTTTCACCAGCACATTGAGCGAGGGAATCATGCCGCCGATGAACCAGCCGAGCATGAATCGCCCGACGAGCAACTCCGGAATGTTTCGCGCCAGGGCCTGTGGCAGATAAGAAACCGCGGCCATGGCCAGCGCCACGATGAGCACCCTGCGCTGGCCGAAACGGTCCCCCAGGCGCCCGATCGTGGGCGCCCCGACCAGATTGGCGATGCCGGTCGTCGCGACGACCAGCCCTGCGATAAACGCGATGTGCGGTCCGCTGTACAGCGTCTTGGCATAGATGGTGACGATCGGTTCTATGCTCATCACGCCCACTTGCGTGACCGTCGAAGCGATGAACACAGGCAGCAAGATGCCCATTTTTTTCCAGTTTCCTCGCATCTGCTCCCCTTTCTGTTTACGCGCGGACGGGTCCTCATGGACAAAAACCATCACGATCAAACTGGCCACGCAAAGCAGGACCCCGGTGGCAACAAATACGCCGCGGTATCCGATGGCCTCCACGAGAGCCCCGCCCATCAGCGGACCGATCAGCGATCCCGCGATCGCGCCCGTCTGCAGCGTGCCGAGCGCCCTGCCGCCGTATTCGTCCGGCGTCACGGACGCCTGCAGCGAAGCCGCCATCGAAATGAAGCCGGAGAACACGCCATTGAGCAACCGCAAAACCAGCAACTGCCATGGTGTGAACACAAATCCCATCAAAGCCGTGACGGCGCCCATGCCAAAACCGGCGCGCAGCAGCATGATCTTGCGTCCGCGCCGGTCAGCGACAGCGCCCCAGATCGGCTGGAACAAAAAGGACGTGATGAATTGAACAGAAAAAATCCAGCCCGACCAGCGTTCCACGGCGGGCAGCGAATGAACGCCAAGTGTTTCGATATACAGAGGCAGGAAGGGAATGACAAGGTTCATGCCGGCGGTGACAAAAAAATTTGCTCCCCACAGAATCCAGAGGGTCCGTTTCCAATTCAATGACACCAGGCTCCAGTTTGAGTCCGTGCGGACACGGTTACTTAAGCGATACCATACGGCTCACCTCGTCTAGGCGCTGCAGTTCGTCCCCGGTCAGCTTAACCTGCATCGCAAGCGCGTTTTCCTGCGCCTGCGCCACGGTGCGGGCGCCTGCCACGGCGCACACGTCGCCGCCGTGAAAACGGATCACCCAGGCAAGCGCGATCTGCGCCGGAGTCGCGCGATGGCCGCCGGCGATTTCGCGCAACAGGTCGATCAACGGCCGCGTACGCTGGAGCGCCGCCGGAGCAAACTTGCGCTGCAGTCTGCGCAGGCCCTGCGCCCGTCGGCCGCTTTCGTCGTGGTATTTTCCTGCCAGCAGACCTTGCTCCAGGGGAGAATAGGCAATGATGGTGACGCCCAGTTTGCGCGCGGTTTCCAAAACGCCGTTTTGCTCGATCCGGCGGTCCAGCAGACTGTACTTCACTTGGTTCGACGCGAGATGAAGGCCGTACTCCCGCATCACCTGCTCCGACGCGTTCAACTGATACGCCGAAAAATTGCTCACCCCGGGCGCCGTGATGCGCCGGGAAAAACTGAGTTGACAGAGCATCTGCATCTGCGTGCGCAGGGTGGAAAACGCGTATGGATGATGAATCTGATATAGACTCACTCGATAAGGGCGGAGGTATTCCTCCCGTTCGGCAAGCGAGTTCACGA
>JAKACR010000275.1 GCA_021821225.1 Bacillota bacterium
GAGGAGCATTCCATGGACTTCTGTTGCGGCACGACGATGGCTGCCCTTCTGGCGCCTTATTATAGCGAAGGACGCGCGCTGTTAACGGACGTCCCCTTCCTCGTATGCAATACGTGCGGCCGCAGGGCGGTCGCCCCCGGAGTGGAATTGGACGTCTCCATGTACAGCCATTACTGCGAGACAGACGGACTTCGGACGGCCAGTCTGTATGATGTGGTCGACAAATCCCGCATCGAACAGATCCTCGCCGAATACCCCTCCCCTTCGGATGGCGGACCTATCGTGACAGAAGGACAAATCGATCACCTGCTGGATCTTTGGAACTTCGCGGTCGAACTTGGCGACGCCGAATGGCTTTCCGAAATTCGCGGCCAGTTGGGCTTTCTTCTGAATGTCCGTTCCCGGTCTCAACAATCCCAGAAACAGGAACAGCCCGTCACGTAGTCATTCTCCAAAACATTGAAGCGGATCGTTCCCTGAAGTTGGCGCGATGTCCGCCAGACGCTAAAATCCTCATGTATCCTCGTGTCATAGCCAAGGAGCGACAGCGGTGTACACGTCGGTGAGAGGCATCGCTCTGCGTGGACTCGACGGCTTCATAGTCGGTGTGGAAGCTGACATCCAGCGCGGACTGCCGGGGTTTGATATCGTTGGGCTGCCCGCGTCGTCCATTCGGGAAGCTCGGGAACGGGTGCGGTCTGCCATCTGCAACAGCGGGTTCTCCTGGCCGCGGGCGCGCATCACGGTCAGCCTGAGCCCGGCCGACTGGAGAAAGGAAGGCAGCGGCCTTGACCTCCCTATCGGCCTGGCCATCCTCATTGCGTCGGAGCAACTCCCGCCAGTCGGGAGCGACCTGGTCGCCGTCGGCGAGCTGGCCCTGGACGGATCCATTCGGCGATTTCGCGGTGATTGGACAAGTCTGATGCGCGCGGCGGAACAAGGACACACGAGGATCTTGGTTCCGGTAGATTTGCTGACTGCGGAGGAACTGCCAGAGCAGGAGCGGGCAGACATCATTCCGGTCGACTCTTTGCACGCTGCCGTACAGGCGGTTCAGCATGGCTTTCCGGACAGAGCGGCGGGAGAACGGATCCGTCTTCACGCGCCGCCCACGAACAGATCCGTCAGAACGGCCCTGTCTCCACAGACGCGGGATCTGGCGCATGTCTCCGGCCAGCAGGCCGCCAAACGAGCACTTGAGATCGCGGCGGCCGGCGCGCATCACATCCTGTTCACAGGACCGCCGGGGACAGGCAAGAGCATGCTGGCACAGTGCCTGCCATCCATTCTCCCGCCTCCCTCACCCGAGGAGTGGATGGAGATCCGCCAGATTTACAGTATCGCGGACCTCGCGGTTCCGTCGGACGGCACACGGCGCATTCTGCGCTCTCCGCATCATACGGTGAGCCCCGCCGGAATGCTGGGCGGCGGCGGAAATCCACATCCCGGCGAGGTGTCTCTCGCCCATGCGGGCGTCCTTTTCCTCGACGAATTTCCGGAATTCAGCCGCGCCGCGCTTGAAGGGCTGCGCCAACCCCTGGAGACGGGACGGATCACCGTCACGCGCGCGGCGTACACCTGCGATTTCCCTGCGCGTTTCCAGCTCATCGCCGCAATGAATCCGTGCCCCTGCGGCTATCACGGTTCGCCGAACGGGACGTGCAGGTGCACAGAGCAGCAACTCCGTCGATATCGAACACGGTTGTCTGGTCCCATGCTGGACCGCATTGATCTGTCTCTCTGGGTCGACGCGACATCTCCAGTCGATCTGCTTGCAGAAGAGGAAGATTTACCAAACGAGCCATCCGTTCGCGTTTTGCAACGAGTGCACGCCGCACGCTCGTTCGCCCTGCAAAGACGACCAGGGACTGCTCCCGCGCACGCGGGGGAGGAATTGCGTCATCTGAAACCGAACGGCTGGTTTGACGCGCTGTTCGTGGGAAAAACCGCACGGGAGTATGCGCTCCGGTGCGCCCAGAATCTGGTGTTATCGCCGCGCGGCCTGTTTCGCACACTGCGCGTCGCCCGAACGATCGCCGATCTCGCACAGGAGGAAGAGATTGATCGCGACCATATTGCCGAAGCCGTGCAGTATCGCATGACACCTTAGGAGACATGGTAATCGTCGACCGTCGGCCGAAATCGGGATATACCGAAGGGATATGTGATAAACTGGTTCACAAGAGCGTGCTGAGGAAGTGGGGGAAGTTCTGTGCAAATCGGGATTGCCCTTGCCGGTGGAGGCGCTTCCGGGGGAGCACACGCTGGTGTGTTGCAGGCGCTGCTCGAAGAACGGGTGCCGCTGCACGCGGCGAGCGGAACAAGCAGCGGCGCCGTGGTTGCCGGCCTCTTTGCGGCTGGTCTGACCGTGGAACGCATGTTGCAACTGCTGCCGACGCTGACCAAACGGCACATTGATCTCGACGCGAACGCACTTACTCGCCTCCTGCGGCGGCAACCGCTCGAAGGTGTGGTGAAAGGGGATCGGCTCCAGTCATTCCTGAGGCAGCACATCGGATCGATCGCCCTCTGCGATGTAACGTTGCCGCTTGCCATCGCGGCCACCGATCTGCAGACAGGCGGTGAAGTCGTATTTGCTTCGCGCGACTGCCCGGCGCCACTTGTCCACTCCGTTGGTCTGGCGGAGGGAAACCCGCTCTGGACAACCGTGCACAGCGCGCCGCTCGCTCTTGCCATACGAGCCAGTCTTGGCATCCCTCTTGTGTTCAAGCCCGTGTTGTATAAAGACCTTATCCTCAGCGACGGCGGACTGGTGGACAACTGTCCCGTCGCTCCGCTGCGCGCACTGGCAACGGATTTTGTCATCGCAGTCGACACCATCACACCATTTTTACGATATGAAGACAGATTGCCGCTCCACTTCCGTCACATGATTGCTCAGATGATCAATATCGGCCTTGCGCGGCATGCGGCCACCGCATCCCTGCAAGCGGACCTGTTTCTTACGCCCAGCGTGGGGCCGATCGGGGCGCTGGATTTTCCTCGTCTGCAGTCCGTGGCAGACCAAGGATACGAATACACTCGGAGTCACATGCCCGCCATCCGGCGGGCACTGTCGCAAGCTCAGGAAAAATGGGAGCATAAATGGAGTCGATCCGGTTCCGGCGAGTCTATTGGCGGATAGAAAAAGCAACAATTGCCTCTATCCCTTCCGGAAACGATCTTTCTTGTCCCTCCCCGGTTTGCTCTTGTTCTTTTTCCCGAAGAGCGGCGGCGGTTGTGAACCCGCTTTTTTCATCTGCTGTTTGACGGCCTGCAACTGGCGAGGATTCAGATTCATGCCCATGCGCTTCGCCATTTGGGCAATATCCTGATCTCCCCACTGCATGTTCGCCATACTGCGCCGGAAAAACCACAGTCCCAGCGCAGATCCTCCGACCAGCCCAACAATCAGAAACCCGACGGCCACTATCCAGCCCCAGATGGGCATCGACGACACCTCCGCGCCACTTCATCCGCCCTGCCAAGCTGACTGCAAAAACCGCTCACCAAGCCTGCACCACATGTTCGATAGTCCATCCACCGAGCAAATCCCGCCCCACAAGGACAGCATCGAAACGAAACGTCCCCGCCCACTGCAACCGGTGTTCCTGAATAAACCACTCCGCCAGTTTTTTCAGACGGCGGCGCTTGTTCCCGTCCACCGACTCTCCGGCTGTCCTCAGCGCTTCCTGGATGTGCGGCGCCACGCGCGATCTCACTTCGATAAAAGCGAGCACGTCGCCTTTGACGACCACAAGATCGATTTCGCCGAATACACAGCGCCAATTGCGCGCCAGCAGAGAATAACCGAGCCCCTCCAGGTGGTGCAGCGCTTCCTCCTCCGCCCATGCGCCGCGCTCCCTTCGCACATCGATCGCTTCCGGGTGCGATGCCGCCGCTTCCGGAAGCCATGTTGCCGTGCTGGAAGCGGCATTCACACGGATCCGCACCGGGGCAAAGCTCCGCCGGTGCTCCGGGCACGGTCCGTGCGACACCAGCGCTTTCAGGTGTTGGGCCGTCCCGTATCCCATGTTGCGGTCAAAACCATACTCCGGATACAATCGGTCGATCTCCCGCATCATCGCATCCCGCGTCACCTTGGCGAGAATGGATGCCGCCGCGATGCACTGACTC
>JAKACR010000276.1 GCA_021821225.1 Bacillota bacterium
TCCATTTTGCCGTCCGAAACAGCCAACCGTGGCGTGCCGGGCGTTTCTCTTGCCGCGGGTGCGGGCGGAAATACCGCAGGTGATACATATTCGGCGCGTGCGGACAAACTTCCTGCTAGTCGGCGGCTTGACCGCATACTTTAATCTCAGGCGCGTGGATTGCGCCGGATGGTGCTTCACATGATCAAATGCGCGGGGTGAACAAGTGAACGGGGCACATCTATTGCTCTGGGTGCAGCATCACGGCTATGCAGGATTGGTCGTGCTGCTTGTGCTTGGCATCGTCGGACTGCCGTTGCCCGACGAGACGCTGCTCATCGCGGTCGGCTATCTTGTGTACCGCGGGTATCTTCAGTATGTTCCCGCTCTGCTTGCGGGCAGCATCGGCGCTTCTGCCGGAATCACGTTGAGTTATGTGATCGGACTGTGGGTCGGCCGGCCCGTGCTTCTGCGCTACAGCCGGGTGACGAGGCTCAGCGACCGACGCCTGAAACGGGCGGAGGATTTTGTGCAGCGTTACGGGGGTGCGGCGCTTGTCTTGGGGTTTTTCCTTCCCGGCGTGCGCCACATCTCCGCGATCGTGGCCGGGCTTTGCCGCATGCCGCCGCTGCGCTTTGCCGGAGCGGCCTACACCGGAGCTTGTCTTTGGGTGACGACCTTCATCACCCTCGGCCGTTTTGCCGGTCCGCATCTCGCGCTTGTGGGCACCCGCCTGTTGCAAAATTACTTGTGGTTGGCGGCTGCATGCGTGGCAATCAGCGCCTTGATCTGGATCCAGTGGCGGAGCGGGAAGATTTTGGTAAAATGGCGGGGTAAGCGGGGGCGTGTCCGACGGCGCTGAGTACGGCGCTTGTGACAATGTGGACGGCGCGGGTAAAAAAGTGCGTGTTTTCCCGTTGCAGACTGACATCCTCCATGAGATGATAGGCGATAGGGGACATGGGATAAACCCCATTTTGGCAGGCGCACCACGGCGCATGTAGTGTTTGACAGAATCCTCAAACACTACATGCGGGATTAAGGCGCCTGCTATGCGGACGTTATCCCATGTCCCATAGATCAGACAGCGGGAGGATTTGAGCGTTTGGAAGCATCCATCGTCAAAAGGAACTTGCGAGACCTTGATTTCACTCTGGTTTTCCTTATGATCTGCATTTCCGTGATCAGTTGCGTGGCCGTGTACACCTCCACCTACGGCAAGACTGATTCAGGCATCCCCCCGCACATACTGGCGCGGCAGATCGTTTTTGAGCTGATGAGCTATTTTGTGATGTTCGTCGTGGCGTTTATGGATTACAGGGCGCTGGGGAAGTTTCGCTGGTGGTTTTACGGCGTCAGCCTGACCCTGCTTGTGGCCGTTTTTGGCGTTCACCACACGGTGAACGGGGCGCATAGCTGGATTCCGCTCGGCAGCCTGACTTTTGAACCGTCGGAGATCATGAAGGTGGCCGCGATCATCTGGACCGCCGATTATATGGCCCGCATGAATGAACGGGAGTTTCCGGATTACTCCTTCAGGGCCCTGCTTCCGATCCTGGCCGTTTTCATCGTGCCGTTCATCCTGATCATGAAGGAACCGGCGCTCGGACAGGCGCTCGTGTTGCTGGCGATCATGTACTCCATGCTCCTGGTGTACGTGAAAAAGAACCATGCGCGGCTCATGCTGCTGGGGACGGGCGCTTTTATCGCCGTGGTCATCCTGGCCGTCGGCGTCTTTCCCAACCAGGCGATCCATCTGCTTGAACATCAGCATTTCCTCAAACCGTACCAGACTCAGCGGATCATTTCGTTTCTTGATCCGGGGTACCAACCTTTGCATGCGGGCTATCAGGTGATGGAGGCGCAGATCGCCGTGGGCAATGGCGGGCTGTTTGGCACGGGCCTGCTGCGCGGATCGCAGACGAGCGGCAACTGGGTTCCGTATCAGTGGACGGACTTCATTTTTTCCGCCATCGCGGAACAACTGGGGTTCATAGGGGGCAGCGGGCTGATCCTGCTGTTCGTGATCATGCTCTACCGCATGATTCGCATCGCCATGACAGCGCTCGACGACTTCGGCGCCTATCTCGTCACAGGCTGTATCGGCATGTTCGCCTTCCAGATATTTGAGAATATCGGCATGAATCTCGCCATGACCCCGGCAACGGGTTTCACGCTGCCTTTCATCAGTTACGGTGGGTCTTCGTTGATTGTCAACTTTATTGGCATGGGACTCGTGCTCAGTGTCGCTCTGCGGCGCAGGACCCTGCGCTTTAATTGACGGCAGTCGCTTGCTGGTTGTGCTGCAGACCGTCCCTATCATTGTACCATACGGTAGCAAAGCTTACATTTAGCGTTGACTGTGCTTGGGAGATTATCGTATACTGGGACCAGTTTGGGTCCGCACTCTTTCGGGCGTGCGCGGCCGCGTCCGGTCTTCGCGTTGTCGGGCGGCGCACCTTCAGATTTCCATGATTTGTTGCGCGTGGCCGCATCGGATGGCCGTCCAATTCTGGATTGGGGGATGAATGAATGACTCCGGCTGAAATCCTGAGCCTGATCAAGGAAAAAGGAATCGAGATGGTAGACTTCCGGATCGTCGACGTTCCGGGTCGCCAGCATCATGTGACGATTCCTGCCGTAGAAGTTGATGCAGACATGCTGGAAAATGGTATTGCCTTTGACGGGTCGAGTATTCAGGGATTCCGCGGCATTGAAGAGAGCGATATGGTTATGCTGCCGGATCTGGGCACGGCGTATATTGATGCGTTTACCGCCGTTCCTACGCTGGATCTCGTGTGCGATGTGCACGAGCCGTCGGGCAAGCGGTACAACCGCGATCCGCGTCACATCGCGCAGCGCGCCGAGAGCTATCTGAAGCAATCGGGGATCGCCACCGATGCGTTTTTTGGGCCGGAACTGGAGTTTTTCGTTTTTGACGATGTGCAGTTTGCCTCGGAGCAAAACGGCGCTTTCTACCGCATTGATTCGGAAGAGGCGAACTGGAATACAGGAAAAGCCGAAGGTCCGAATCTTGGGTACAAGGTGAAGGTCAAGGGCGGGTACTTTCCCGTGCAACCCACGGATTCCCAGCACGATATCCGGACGGAAATGGTGCAGGAGCTCATGAAAGCCGGTATGCGCGTGGAGCGCCATCACCACGAGGTCGCATCGGCGGGGCAGGCGGAGATCAATTTCCGCTTCAACACGCTGACCAAAATGGCTGATCAGGTTCTCCTTTACAAGTACATTGTCCGCAATGTGGCCCGACGGTACGGAAAAGTCGCCACGTTCATGCCAAAACCGGTGTTTGGCGACAACGGTTCCGGCATGCATACGCACCAGAGCCTGTTCCGGGACGGCACGCCGCTGTTCTACGAAGAAGGCGCGTACGGCAACATGAGCAAACTGGCGCTCAGTTACATCGGCGGCATCCTCATGCACGCCCCCGCCATTCTCGCTTTCGCGACGCCGAGCACCAATTCCTTCAAGCGTCTCGTTCCAGGGTATGAAGCCCCGGTCAACCTCGTCTTTTCCAAGGGGAACCGCAGCGCCGCCGTGCGTGTTCCGATCGCCGCGGTGAATCCAAAGTCAGCCCGCATCGAATTCCGCACTCCCGATGGAACCGCCAACCCGTATCTCGCGTTTGCGGCCATGCTGATGGCCGGCCTGGACGGCATCCGCAAGGAGATCGACCCGACGGCAAGCGGATTCGGACCGGTGGACAAGAATATCTACGAACTGTCCGCCGGCGAGAAAGCGGAGATCCAGAGTGTTCCCGGTTCGTTCGAGGAAACGCTGTCCGCTTTGGAGAAGGATCACGCATTCCTGCTTGAAGGCGGCGTCTTTGACGAAGACTTCATCGGGACGTGGATTGATTTCAAGCGTTCGACGGAAGTGCGGCCGCTTTCGTTGCGCCCGCATCCTCACGAATATCAGATGTATTTCGACCTGTGACGGGTCTGGATACTTGGACTTGTCGAAACAGGCGCGGGCGGTCCGGGAAGGAGCGTGCCGCGCCTGTTTCGCGCCATTTTGAGGAGGGTTGTCCGCATGAAATTGGGCGCCAACGTGTCGGTGGCAAAAACGGGACTCCTGCATGCGGTTGAAGAAGCGGAGTCCTACAGGGCCGATACGTACATGATCTACA
>JAKACR010000277.1 GCA_021821225.1 Bacillota bacterium
TGCGATTTTGCGCTATACTCATCCTGTAAGCCTCCTGATGTCGAAGTGCGTCCCGGAAGGACACTTTCACGATATCAGGAGTCTTCCATTCTCTCAAACCTCGTAATTGCCGCCTAACAGGAATGCTCTTGTTTGTTCATACGTGGCCCGCCGTCATTCTGGCGAACGTTTTTCTGGGCGCCAATCAGGCGTTTGCCTGGACGATGACGGTCACCAAGCAGTTGGATCTGGCGGGTCCTGGGGAGCGAGGGATTGCGATGGGCGTCAATGAGGCGACAGGGTACATCGGTGTCTCGATCTCGACGGTCCTCACGGGGATCATTGCCGCGAGCTACGGTCTGCTGCGGGCGCCCTTTGTGTACGGGGCGGCCGTTTTGCTGGCAGGTCTTGGCGTCAGCGCGCTGGCCATCCGCGAGACGCGCGGGCATGTATTGCGGGAAGCAAAAACGGATGCGGCGGCGCGGTCCCTGCCGAATGACGCGCTGCGCGAGAAAAGTGCGCGGCGTGTGAGTGTGGGGACAATCTTCTGGACCGTCACAGTCGGGGACCCGACCTTGTCGTCGCTCAGTCAGGCGGGACTGGTGAACAAACTGGCCGATACGTTGGTGTGGGCGCTGCTGCCTTTGTACCTGGCGAGTTTGCGCGTCTCGATCGTCGAGATCGGGCTTGTCGGCGGCCTGTATACGCTGGTGTGGGGATTTGCCCAGTTTGGCACAGGGATCCTGTCGGACAAGATTGGGCGCAAGCCGCCCATCACGGCGGGCATGGGGCTGCTTGGCGCGGGCATCCTCGCGTTTGGACTCAGGCATGCGTTTGTCTGGTGGATGGTCACGGCGGGTATCATGGGACTGGGCATGGCGCTGCTCTATCCGAATCTCAATGCTGCTGTGGCCGATGTGGCTCCGCCGAAGACGCGCGGCGGCGTGCTCGGCGTGTATCGCATGTGGCGCGACGGAGGGTATGCGGTCGGCGGCATGCTGCTTGGCGTTGCCAGCCACTCGCTGGGCATGCTGCACAGTCTGTATCTGATCGGCGTGATTGTGCTGCTTTCGATGGGAGTTATTCTGTTTCGCATGCGCGAGACCCATCCGCGGTTGCGCGAGTCGGCGGCCGGGAAAACAGGGGGGGAAGCGTTCCCCGACGTATGAACGGTGGCAGAGGAGGAATGATCATGGCGACGGAGAACCCGCCGAACAGCGATGCGGGCCAAACGGACATCGACTGGGCGTATAAGGCGCTGGCCGACCCCATTCGTAGGTCGCTGCTGGAGACGCTTGGGAATAAACGGTATTTCTGCCGCGTGGACGGTGAGCGGGTGAATGGGGTCTGTGTCCAGGATCTGAGCAGTTTGTTGCAATTGCCTCAATCGACCATATCCAGGCATCTGGCCGTGTTGCGGCAGGCTGGTCTGGTGGGGCACCGGCAAAAGGGAATCTGGCATTATTATTATTGTAACGGCGACAGGATTCGGGCGGTGCAACAGTGGCTTGACTCGCTCGTGACGGAGCAGGAAGCGGACGAGGGCGTGAGATAACCGGCGTCCATTTTTTGTTATGTTACTTTGGACTGGAGATCGTACCGGACCGCCAGATACCCCGCTGCGTCCACGGACTCCGTTTTGCTGCGCCGACGCTCCAGGATCCAGGCGTTTTCCACGGTGTCAAACTCGTCGGGACCCACATAGAGACCTCGCCGGGCGGCTATGGGGGCTGTTCCCAGGAGATTGCGGATCTCTTCCAGTGTAAAAAAATGCGCGTGACTGTAAATCGATTCCGGATCGCGCGCTGCCCGTTTCCGGTAGTGACCGGCCCATGGGCCATCCCCCGAAATGAGTCCCAGCACCAATCTCCCGCCCGCTTTCAGGACCCGGAATGCCTCGTTGAGGACGATGGCCGGATCGGGGACAAATTCCAGGGTGACTTGCAGGAGTACGGCATCCAAAGTGGACGGACGCAGCGGAAGGTCGGCCAGGTCCGCCTGCAGGAAGCTGATCGACCCGCCGACGGCTGATTTGCCGCGAGCTTCGGCCAGCATGGCGGGCGATTCGTCGATTCCGACGACTTCGCACCCCGCCTGCGCCAGGTCCGCCGCATACGCGCCCGTGCCGCATCCGAAGTCTCCTATGGTTTCGCCCGGTTTTGGCCTGAGCAACTCCCATAGCAGAGCGTGCTCCACCTCGTCCACAAACCGCCCCATGGGAGTATGGCAAAATGCGTCATATCGGGCCGCCACCCGATCAAACCGCTTCATGGGGCCATCCACCTTTCCCGCGGGGCGGCGTACGCACCGTAACAGATCCATCATAGCGCATATGCGGCCGGAAGGACGCGATGCGGCTGCCTGTCTGTAACCTTTGGCTGGCCGTCGCGTCGTGTCTCTGACCGTGTAGGGCAAGCCTCCTGCAGATCACAAATGTGCTGGAGGAATCCGGTTATCTCGATCGGCGCGTGCGGCATCTGCACGTGTCGCGGTTCAATTCGGCGATCGTCCTGGAAGAGACGGTGCGCCAAATGGGGCCGGACTGGATTCCACAGCGCGCGGAATTCATCTTTGATTCTGCTGCATCGTCCGGAGGTGAACCTATCTCATACTCCTACAACTTCACTTCTGCGTTCCAACAATAGAACGTCACGCCACATGCCGTTCATTTGACCGATGCGTTCTCTGCGGCCCACTTCTCGAAAACCAAATCTCTTGTGCAGCTCAAGACTGGCGTTGTTCTCTGGAAAAATGCCTGATTGCAGAGTCCAAAACCCCTGTGTCTCACTGTCTTCAATGACCCGGTTCAAGAGACGGCGCCCCACCCCGCCGCCGCGATGATGTTCGCTCACATAGACGCTCACCTCGGCCACACCGGCATACACGCACCGACTTGAAGTCGGACTCAAAGCCGCCCAGCCAATCACGGTTCCCTGCGAGCGCGCAACCAGTCGACATTCCGGCACATGGCCTTTATCCCATTCTTCCCAAGACGGAGCGTCTTGTTGGAACGTCGCATTACCGGTTTTTATTCCTTCCAGATAAATTCGCCGAACATCCTCCCAATCGGCTTCATGCATTCGGTCAATTACTATAGATTCATCCACGCCAATCACCCTTCCGGCGCCAATAAGATCGAGTGTTTGAGTTATATCGAAGGCAAGGGCGTCTTTCATATGCACCTCATTTAGTATACACGATAATGGTCATAATTCAGGTGCATGAGTGCGGCATGATGCGTGCGCAACTGCCCCAGAGCAAACAATTGGTGCTGGGCATGAGCGCGGACGGATGGTAACATCGGGATGAACCACCCATCTTGTCGAAGGATAGAGTGGGTCAGGCTCTCCGTCGTCAGTATCTCCGTCGCGATTATTAGAGGGGTGTTCAAATGGCAAGGGGTTTTGTGGGATTTTGGCGCTATCTTTTGGAGGAGATCGAATGGCGGAAGGCTGGTCATCGTCAAGGAGGGACTCCCCGTGAAAGCTGTCGCAACGACCAACCCAGGCGGGCCTGAAGTGCTCACCATCATGGACATCGCCCCTCCGGCGATGAAACCCGGACACGTTCGCGTCCGGGTGCGCGCCGCAGGGCTCAATCGCGCAGACTTGCTGCAGCGTCGGGGAATCTACGCCCCGCCTGCCGGCGAGTCGGAGATTCTCGGGCTTGAAATAGCCGGCGAAATCATCGAGAGCGCTCCCGATGTGGCAGGGTTTGCAGCAGGCGAACGGGTATGCGCGCTGTTGCCCGGCGGCGGCTATGCGCAGGAAGCGGTTGTCCCCACAGGTCTCATGGCCCGCCTGCCCGCCAATCTGAGTTTTGAGGAAGGCGCAGCCATCCCGGAGGTGTTTCTCACCGCCTACTCCAATCTTGTCTGGTTGGGCGGAATGCAAACAGGGCGCCGGGTTCTGATTCACGCCGGCGCCAGCGGAGTGGGCACCGCAGCCATCCAACTGGTCCGCGAACTTGGCGGTCGCTCGATCGTGACAGCGGGTACTCCCGAAAAGCGGGCCGCATGCCTCGCCATCGGCGCCGATCAGGCGCTCGACTACAAGAAAGGGTCCTTCCTGAACGATGTCCTCGCCTGGTCGGAAGACGCAGGCGTCGACATCGTGCTGGACTTTGTTGGCGCCCCTTATCTGGAGC
>JAKACR010000278.1 GCA_021821225.1 Bacillota bacterium
AGACAGGGTTTGTGCGCAGGGCATGGGCGGATTGCTGTAAGCGGGCGTTGGTTTTCGTATGGATAAGTCCCGCTGCCTGATAGAGAGCAGATCCAGGCACACTGTGGTGCGTCACTGTACGTCGCCGATTCAGACTCAGATGTGTGGCGCAGGGAACGGCCGCGCGCGGATGTATGGACCCGATTAGCCGCGGTCAGCGATGCGTGACGCGGTGCTCCTGGTTTTTTCATCTCTTCATGGGGGTATGGTGGGTGGCGACAGAACTCCCGATTGTGGTGGAGCGCAGTCTTGAAGAGGTATGCGACGAGGAACTCGTAGAATTTGTGCGGTGCGGCGACGACGCTGCCCTGGAACACCTTATTCATAAATACAAAACGTTTGTTCGCGGAAAAGCGCGTTCCTATTTTTTGATAGGAGCGGATCGTGAAGATATTGTCCAAGAGGGAATGATCGGGCTTTACAAGGCGATTCGCGATTTTCGCGACGATAAGCTGGCGTCGTTCAAGGCGTTTGCTGAACTGTGCGTGACACGGCAGATCATCACGGCGATCAAGACGGCCACGCGGCAAAAACATGTTCCGCTCAATTCCTATATTTCGCTGGACAAGCCCATATACGACGAGGAGTCCGACCGGACGCTGCTGGACATCCTGGGCGGCGCGCGCGTCGCCGATCCGGAGGAGCTTGTCATCAACCGTGAGGAGTTTGCGGACATTGAGGTGAAGATGACCGATCTGCTCAGCGAACTGGAGCGCAACGTGTTGTCCCTCTATCTGGACGGGCGCTCCTATCAGGAGATCGCGGTCGATTTGTCGCGGCATGTCAAATCTATCGACAATGCGCTGCAGCGGGTGAAGCGAAAACTGGAGAAGTATCTGGAGGAGCGCGCGGGCTGACTTAAAGAGGTAGTTCAAAAAGGGGCCAGAACTCTCTGGCGCATTGCCGTTCATCGCCAGAAATGCTCCATCACGTACCCGAGAACGTGCGCTCGGTCCGCATTTCTGGCTGTTTCTTTGCACTGCGCGCATGCTCCCTCGCGTAACCAAATCGGGCGCGCTTTACGGGGAGATGGACATGCGGCAAGAGTCCTCAAGGAATTTTGCGGTAGTTCGGTGTGGAAGTTATTGTTGACTCTCCGCAGGTGCTGTGGTAAAGTGTTAAGGCGTTTGTATCGGTGTCTGGGGAGGTGCGGTTGTGCGCACGATCATCACACTGGCTTGCGTGGATTGCAAACAGCGCAATTACACTACGGCCAAGAACAAAAAGAACAACCCTGACCGGCTTGAACTGAAGAAGTACTGCAAGTTTTGCAACGGTCATCGCGTTCACCGGGAGACGCGCTGAATCCCTGCGGCGACTTGCTTTGCGTCGACAGCGCGATGAGGGGGCGAGGTTTGGCGTGGAAGAGAGCCGGGTTGGCGGCAGGCGGTCGGGACCCTTCGCCTATCTGCGCGGATCTGGGGTGTGGTTTTTTTCCTATTTGCGTGAAGTTGTAGGTGAAATGAAGCGGGTGCGCTGGCCGAACCGGAAGGAACTCGTGGGATACACCGCGTCGGTTGTGGCGGTGTGCGTTTCTGTGTTTATTCTGACATACGCGTTTGACGTGCTCGTCACGGAAGGGTTCAAACTGCTTGGCATCGGGCAGTGATGCTGCTCGTGTGACGGGGTTTCCGGGTGCAAAGACAAGCTGGCGATCGCAACTTCTGTTGTGATTGACTATGGGAGGTGCGGGCGTCCGGCCTCGCCGATGATGGATACGGAACAGTTGGAGTTGGAGAAAAATTGGTACGTAGTCCACACGTACTCCGGTTACGAGAATAAGGTCAAGACAAACCTAGAGCGCAGGGTCGAGTCGATGGACATGGCGGACAAGATTTTCCGCGTGCTCGTGCCCACCGAGGAAGAGATCGAGATCAAGAACGGTCGCAAGCGGGCCGTGCAGCGCAAGGTCTTTCCCGGTTATGTGCTTGTCGAGATGGTTATGACCGACGACTCGTGGTATGTGGTGCGCAACACTCCCGGAGTGACCGGTTTTGTCGGAGCGAACGGGGCGGGTTCAAAACCGACGCCGCTGATGTCCAATGAGGTGCGTGGAATCATGCGCCAGATGGGTGTCGACGATGTCAGGACGCGGTTCGACTTTGCGCTGCGGGAACCGGTGCGGATCGTGAATGGCCCGTTTGCCAACTTCGTGGGCAACATTGACGAGATTGACCGGGAAAAGCAGAAAGTTCGCGTGCTGGTGTCCATGTTCGGGCGCGATACGCCAGTTGAACTGGATTTTGAGGAGATTGAAAAAATATAGGCAATATCCGCTACTATCCTGTATATTTTTTAGAATTGTCCGGGAGCGCTGACTCCCGGCAGGGGCAGTAGTGGGAGGTTCCTTCGCCGGAACCGCGAATACCACGGGTTGAAAGAGGGTTTTGTAACGTGGCCAAAAAGGTCATTAAGATTGTCAAGCTTCAGGTCACCGCCGGCAAAGCCACTCCGGCGCCGCCGATTGGGCCCGCGCTGGGCCAGGCGGGCGTCAACATCATGATGTTCTGCAAGGAGTTCAACGCGCGCACGGCGGATCAGCCGGGGATGGTGATCCCGGTCGTGATCACGGTATACGAGGACCGCTCGTTTACGTTTGAACTCAAGACACCGCCCGCTTCCGTGCTTCTGAAAAAGGCGCTCGGCGTCGAGTCGGGGTCCGGTGAGCCGAACAAGAAGAAGGTCGGCACCCTCTCGCGTGAAAAAGTGCGGGAGATTGCGCAGCTCAAGATGGTCGATCTGAATGCGGCGTCCGTCGATGCGGCGATGAGGATGGTGGAGGGCACCGCGCGTTCCATGGGGATCGTGGTGGCTGATTGATACGGCGACGGGCGATGGACAGGTTGTCGGTGGAAGGCGCTCGGGCGCCGTGGACCACATTCGGGAGGGATTGCGGACGTGGCGGGGAAAAAATTCCTTGAAGCGTTGAAAATGATCGATCCGGACAGGCAGTTTGATCCTGCGGATGCGATCGAATTGGTGAAACAGACATCCGTGGTGAAATTTGACGCGACGGTGGAAGTGGCGTTCCGGCTTGGTCTGGATCCACGCAAGAACGATCAGCAGATCCGCGGCGCCGTCTTGCTGCCTCACGGCACGGGACGCACGGTGCGCGTCATCGTGTTCGCCAAGGGCGACAAGGCGAAAGAGGCGGAAGCCGCGGGAGCGGATGTGGTCGGCGACGAGGACCTGATCGCGCGCATATCCGGGGGCTGGCTAGAGTTTGACGCCGCGATTGCCACGCCCGACATGATGGCGAGCGTTGGCCGCCTGGGGCGCATCCTTGGACCGCGCGGGTTGATGCCGAACCCGAAGACGGGGACGGTCACGTTTGAAGTCGGGCGGGCCGTGGAGGAAGTCAAGGCGGGCAAGGTGGAATACCGGCTGGACAAGGGCGCCAATGTCCATGCGGTGCTCGGTAAGGTGTCGTTTCCTTCCGAACGCCTTCTGGGGAACTTTGCGGCGATCCTCGACGCTCTGCAAAAAGCGAAGCCTGCCGCGGCGAAAGGCCAGTACATTCGTCATGTGTCCTTCAGTTCGACGATGGGTCCAGGCGTGCCGCTGAACTTGCAGCGCCTGTCGACGAGTTCGACGGCAGAGTAATTCACGCAGGCCATTTGGCGCGCGGCGCTTCTGGACATTGCATGTTTTCTGTAGATCTGCTATAGTCAGCGGCATGTGTCTTGGACTGCAGACAGCGGGCGCCGCCTGGGGGGACATGTGATAATCCAAATTTCAGCAGGCAAACAATAGTGGATATAGCGTTTGACTGAAGCTTCAAACGCCATATCTGGGGTCAGATCGCCTGCACAAGGGGCTTTATCATATGTCCCCAGAGGAGCGGAAATTTGGTTTATCACAACTCTCTTGGCTGCTTAATGATTGGCCCGCCGAGGTCGTCGGATTATCGGGTTGTGTCGTCGCTTTTCGTCTGCAGACGGAGAGCGCGCTGTCCTCCTCCGTCCGCGATCCGCGGCGGGGGTTGGTTTATTTTGCTGAGATGAGGAGGTGTTGCAGTGGGCAATCGAGAGGCGAAAATGGCCGTGGTGGCGGA
>JAKACR010000001.1 GCA_021821225.1 Bacillota bacterium
CCGCGGCGCAGGCCGCCCTGACAGTGGACTCCGGTCCGTCTGTCGCAAGGCGGCGCGTTGCAAGGAGTGGGCCCGTGTGCGGGTCAACAAGGGTGGTACCGCGGGGCCGATGGCCGCCGTCTCTTGAAGGAGACGGCGGCCATCGGCCATTTATTTTTGATCGAAGGGGTGATCCGGGTGGAACAGGCGCGCATCAGGGTCTTCGACACGACGCTGCGCGACGGCGAACAGTCGCCGGGCGCCACGCTCTATCCCGCCGAGAAGGTGCGGCTCGCGCACCAGCTGGCGAGACTTGGCGTCGACACGATTGAGCCGGGATTTCCGGCGTCAAGTCCGGGAGAGTTCGCCGCGGTGCAGACAATTTCGCGCGACTTGCAGGACGTCGAGATCTGCGGCTTTGCGCGCGCCGTACGCGGCGACATCGACGCGGCAGTGCAGGCGACCGCCGATGCGGCCCGGCGCAGGCTGCACCTGTTTGTCTCCTCGTCCCAGATACACCTCGACTTCCAGTTGCACAAGAGTCGCGCGGAGGTGCTGGAACTTGCGACCGCCATGGTGGGTTACGCGAAGCAGTTTGTCGACGAGATCGAGTTTTCGCCGATGGACGCGAGCCGGACCGAACTTCCGTACCTGATCGAGATGGTCGAAGCGGTCATCGGGGCGGGCGCGACGATCGTCAACCTGCCGGACACGGTCGGCTACGCCCTGCCGCATGAGTACGGACGGATGTTCAGCGCGGTGCGCACCGGGGCCCGCGGGGCGCACCGCGTCGCGTGGAGCGCGCATTGTCACAACGATCTTGGCCTCGCGGTGGCCAACACCCTGGCTGCGATCGAAAACGGAGCGACTCACGTGGAGGTCACGGTCAACGGCATCGGCGAACGCGCCGGGAACTGCTCGCTGGAGGAACTGGCCATGGCGCTGGAGACGCGCGGGGACAGCCTGCCTTACGTGACCGGGATCAACAGCGAACAGATCTATGAGACGTCGCGCGCGTGCAGCCGGCTGATGAATTATCCCGTCGCTCACAACAAGGCGGTCGTGGGACGCAACGCGTTCGCTCACGAGGCGGGCATTCATCAGGACGGACTGTTGAAAAATCGCCGCACTTACGAGATCATGGACCCAGAGCGCATGGGTATCCCACGCACCATGATCGTGCTCGGCAAGCACTCCGGCCGACACGCCCTGCGCCAGCGCATCAGCGACTTTGGCGTCGAGTTGACCGATGTGCAACTCGACTCCGTCTTCCGCGACTTCAAACAGCTCGCCGACGCGCAAAAGAGGGTGCCGGACGAGAAGTTGATTGCGCTGGTGGACAGCGCGGCGCACGTGCAGATTGACGCGCTGTCGCTCCTGCGCATGCAGGCGGCGTCGAACAGCGGTATGCAGTGCATGGCGTCGGTGGCGCTGCGGGACAACCGTACCGGCGAGGAACGGACGTTCTCCGGCACGGGAGAGGGGCCTGTCGAGGCGCTGACCCACGCGATTTTGCACGCGCTTCCTATCGCAGTTGAATTCCGCGACCTCGAACTGCACTCGCTGTCTTCTTCGGAAGCGGCCAGCGGCGAAGCCGTCGTGACGGTTGCGGCGGGCGGGCGGGAGTTTAGCGGCGTCGGCGTCGACCGGGATATTCTGCTGGCTGTCGCGCAGGGGTTGTTGTCCGCCTGCAACCAGGCGCTGCGCGGCGCCCCGGCTCCGGTCGCGACTGGCGTCTGGCAAACGAGAAAGGAGACTACGCCGTGAAACTGGCTGCAAAATGGATGGTCTACGGCGACGACAACCAGTACACTGGCTATTTTGCCGCCCCGAAAGCGGTGCGCGACGAGCTTCCGGCCGTCCTGGTACTGCAGGAGATCTGGGGCGTCGACGACCACATCGAGGACTTGGTGCATCGCTTCGCACAGGCTGGTTATGCGGCGTTCGCGCCTGACCTGTACGCTCTCGGCGGCAAGCGGCCCGCTGCGCACACTGTCGCGCGGATCGAGGCGGCGAAACGGTTTATGGACAGTCTCGCGCAAGGCGCTTGGGCCAATGAGGAGCAACGCGCGGAGGCGCTCTCCCTGCTTGCGGAAGACGAGGCGGCGCAGGTGAAGGAGACGCTCGAAACGCTGTTTGCCGGCGCGCGTGCGACCAGCCACGTGGAGCAGTTGTTGGCAAGCACGCAGTTCCTGCGCGACGAATGCGTGCCCACCCAGGGCCAGGCCGTGCTCTCGGTGGGCTTTTGCATGGGCGGGGCGCTGTCCGCGCAACTGGCCTGTCACGATCCGGCGCTGCGCGCAGCGGCGATTTTCTACGGCAGTGCGCCCCCGCCGGACCTGCTGCCGGGAATTCAGTGCCCCGTCATCGGCTTTTACGGCGGGCTGGACCCGAACATCACGGATGGCATGCACATGTTTGCGGAGGCCATGCGCCTTGCGGGAAAGGCGTTTGAACACCACGTCTACCCCGGCGCCGGACATGCATTTTTCAATGATACGCGCAAGTCCTACCACGCCCCTTCGGCTCGGCACTCCTTCGGGCGCCTGCTGAGTTTTTTCGCGCACCACGCGGATTGAACGCCGTTCGGTGCGCCTCGTTTTACAACCGCGCAAAAATTTTGTAGTCTACTGATATGTGTCTGTTCCGTGTGTGCGGTAATCGGACGACATCCACACGCGGATTCCCGGGAGGGCTCAAGCAGTGCGTGCGCAGATCGCGTTTTTGTCGTCCGGGTCCCGTTTGAGCGCGCGCCTTATCCGGTTGCACGTGAAGTCGGCTCTTGTGATGACCGTGCTGGCGCTGCTCGGCAACCTAGTGCTGTTTTACGCCTACACATATCAGAATCGGGAAATGGCCTCACTCTATCACGTCCGGACCGATGTCGCGACCATCGAGCGCGACCTGGTCGCTCTGGAGTCGGCGCAGCGGGGGTATGACCTGACCCACAGCCCTGTGTTTCTTTCTCCTTTCAATGACAATTCACGCGCGTACGTCAGCGACGCCGCCCACACGCTGACGTACGCGCCAAGCATGCCACCCGTGTTGCGCGCGCTGATGCAGCGGTTGATCCGTGAAGGAGACATCTGGCGCAGGCAGTACGGGACTGTTCAGGTGCGCCAGGCGATGGCTGGCAAAGAGGTGCCGCTTTCCGATCTCGTGGCTGGACGACGGGCCATTGCGCGGTTCCGCGCCACCGCGGCGAACATCTACGGCGTGCTGGCAAAGCTGCAGGTCGCCGAGCGCGAACAGAGCTCCGTGCTGCTGTTCGGCATTGTCCTTGGGTGGCTGGTGCTCATGTTGTCCGTGGGATTATGGCTCGTGCGCGGGATTGTCACGCGGATCCGCATCATGATTCAACCGGTCCGGGAAGTCATCGGCGCCGTTTCGCGGTTTGCCCGGGGGGATCTGGCCGAACCGCTGGTGCCGAGCGGCGACGACGAGATGCAGGAACTGCTGCGCTCCGTGGAACACATGCGCAGCGAACTTGCCCTTCGGGCGCGGTTTGACCAGATGCTGCTGGACCTGTCGACGGCGCTGCAAAAGTCGATCCGTCCTCGTGATATCCTGGACCAGACCACGCGCGGCATGGCGCGCCTGTTTGACAGCGATGTCGTGACCGTGTCAGTGCTCAGTTCCGACGGCGTGTACCGGGTGGTCACCCGCCTCCTGTACGGGCACTACACCGAGCCGAGCGACGAACGCATAGGCGGCGAGATGGCGGAGGGGCACGAGTGCGTCAGGCTGGGTACGACGGTCGGCTATCCGGATTGGACAGAAAATCGACCGCACGGAACGAACGATTCACGCATGTTCGAGCTTGGCATCCGTTCCTCGCTGCACATCCCCGTCTTTCACCAGGACGTGGCGATTGCGGTCGTCGACGTGGGCTCGCGCTGGCCGGGACAGCTGCGCGAACAGCACATCGACATCGCCAACCGCGTTTCTCCCATGGTCAGCGTGGCCATGCACAATGCCCGGACGTACGCCGCGTCGCAGGCGCTCGCAGAGCGCGACGGTCTGACAGGCGTCGGCAACCGCAGGCTGCTCGACCGGACGATGGAGCGCGAACTTGCGGATTGCGAGCGGGGACTTGGGCCATTTAGCCTGATCATGCTCGACATCGACCGCTTCAAGTGGTTCAATGACCGATTTGGCCACGTTGAAGGGGACCTGTTGCTGCAGCACGTCGCGCAAACCGTCCAGGAAACCGTGCGGACGCAGGATATCGTGGCAAGGTATGGCGGAGAAGAGTTCGTCGTCGTCTTGCCCGGCGTGGGCATTGAAGAGGCGTCGCGCCTTGCCGAACGGCTGCGGATGGCGATTGCGCACGCTCCGCTCGGCGGCAGGCGGGTGACGGCGAGTCTCGGCGTGTCGACGTGGAAGCCCGGCGATGCGGGCGAGGACATGGTCAGGCGCGCCGACCACGCGCTCTACGCGGCCAAGGAGCAGGGCCGCGACCGGGTGCGCACAGCGCTCTGACGCCGCGGCCGGGAATGCGGCGACCACGAAATGGAGGGGACAGAAATGCAAGCATGTATGCACCCGTCGACGGCGGGCAGGCGGCTGGAACTGCACGAATACCTTGCGACAGCGTCGGATGCCGGGTTTTCCATGGCCGACATTGACGCGTCCGCCGTGATCCGCGAGGGCGCCGGACAGGTGCGGGAGTGGCTGGACACGCTTGGCGTCAAGTGGGCGTCGTTCGGACTGCCGCTGGGACTCGACGCACCGGATGCGGAGTTTTCGCATGGTCTGGAGCGACTCAGGGAGTCAGCCGCGGTCGCCGCACAGTTTGGCGTGACGCGCTGTGTCACTTGGCTGTGGCCGTCGATTGACGCACAACCGGCCCGCTACGCGCTGCAAGTGGCCATCCGCGCCCGGGCGTGTGCGGATGTGCTGGCCGGGCACGGGATCCGTCTCGGACTTGAGTTCGTCGGGCCGCACCACCTGCGCGGCAAGCGCCATCCTTTTATTTACAGTATTCCCGATCTGCTTGTACTCCTTGACGCCGTTGAACGCGACAATGTCGGAGTTCTGCTCGACAGCTATCACTGGTACACGTCCGGACAGAGCATGGAGGACCTGAAAGAACTGCCGCTGTCGAGGATTGTTCACGTGCACGTCAACGACACGTCGGCGCCGCCGGAGGAAGCGCATGATCAGGAGCGTCTCCTCCCCGGAGAGGGCCGGATCGACCTGCGGGCGTTTGTCGGATATCTGTCAGACGTCGGCTACGACGGTCCGCTCGCGGTGGAGGTGCTGCGGCGGACGGAGCCCGACGAGGGCCCGCAAGCGGTGGCGCGCGCGGCGTACAGGGCCGCCATGCGCCTGATCGGGACGTGATCGGGACGTGACCGGGACTGTGGTCGCGACGATGGAAGCGCGGACAGGCGGGCCCGCGGCCCTTCGCGGGAGCAGGCGGCGCGATGCTTCGACTTGCGTCGCTGTGCGAAACGTGAGAAGGTATTCCGTGTGACGCTCTCGTTCGCGACGGGAAACTGGGGTGGGGCGCTTTCGGGGAGGAATGGTCGGTGCGCATCCTGATCGTTGACGATGAGGTGCGGTTGCTAAAGGCCCTCAAGCAGTTGTTTGCGGAGCAACAGTACCAGGTGGAGACGGCGACCGACGGCCTCGCGGGTCTTTCCATGGCGCAGGCGGAAGCCTACGACCTGCTGATCGTGGACGTGATGCTGCCGGGACTCTCCGGGCTTGATCTTGTGCGCAAATTGCGCAACGACGGAATTTCGACCCCCACACTCCTGCTGACAGCCAGGGATGCCGTGGATGACCGGGTGCAGGGCCTGGACAGCGGCGCGGACGACTACCTCGTCAAGCCCTTCGCGACGAAGGAACTGCTGGCGCGGGCGCGCGCGCTGACCAGGCGGTCGGGTGAAGTCGTCGGACCGGACCAGGTGCAGGTGGGCGATATCGTGCTGGATCTCATATCCCGCACGGTGTATCTCGGGGACGCGCCGCTCTCGTTCACGGCGCGCGAGTTTCAGTTGCTCGAATTCTTCCTGCGACATCCGGGACAAGTCCTGCCCAAAGAACTCATTCTTGACCGCGTGTGGGGATTGGAGGCGGCCATTGACCTGAACTCGGTGGAGACGTACGTACATTTTTTGCGCAAGAAGCTCGATGCGCACAGGGCCCTGCATCATATGGAACCGATGACGGCCATTGAAACCGTGCGCGGCGTGGGGTACGTGTTCAAGGAGATGTAGCCGTGTTCACCAATGCGCGCGTCAAGTTGACCGTGTTGCTTGTGGCGATCGTGACGCTTCTGTACGCGCTTAGCGCCACGTCTGTCTACGCGGTGATGGACCGGACGATGATGGCCGCGATCGACGTGCGGCTGCGCCATGCGGCGGAGCGGGTCGTGCGCCGCATGGCGCAAATGGATTCAACGTCTCCGGTCGCCGCCGTCTCGGGAGAGGGCGTGAAAGGCAAGCGCCAGTTGGCGCCGTTTGTCGCTGTCGTCGTGCGCAGTGATAAGGGCGGCGTGACGTTTATGCTGCATCCGGCCACGGCGCGCCAGTTGCCGCGGGTGGCGGCGGGCGCGCCGGCGGGGAAGCGCTTTTCGCTCGTCAGGGTCAAGGGTCCGGTGAGGTACCTGCGAGTCCTGACCATGGCGATGCCGCGGTCAAAGAGCGAGGACCTCGTCTCGTTGCAGTTTGCCGTGGACGCGGATAGTACAGTGTCGGTCTTGGGCCGTCTGCGCGATGTCATGACCATGGTGGGCGTCTTTGGCGTGCTGGCCGCATTCGCTGCCGGGTTCTGGGCGTCGGACAGGGCTCTGCGCCCGATTGTCCGGTCGTGGCGGCAGCAGCGGCGGTTTGTCGCTGACGCTTCGCACGAGTTGCGCACGCCGCTGGCGGTCATCCAGTCAAACCTCGACATTGTTCTGCTGCACGCCGACCAGAGTGTCCTGGACAACCTGGAGTGGATCACAAACGCAAAAGGCGAGGCGCGCCGCCTGACGCGCCTGACGGATGACCTGCTGACGCTGGCCCGCGCCGATTCGCGCGAAGTACAGATTCGCCTGCAGCCGGTCGACCTGCAGGACACCGTTTCACGCGTCGTCGAACGGTTTTCCATTCTTGCTCTGGGCAAGGAGCAGACGCTGACGCATTCGTTTGGTTCACCCGACGGGACTGTGGAGACACTGACAGTGTTGGGCGATCCGGACCGACTGTATCAATTGACGGTGATATTGATCGACAATGCGGTCAAGTACACGCCTGCCGGCGGCCGGATTGACGTGCGCCTGCTGCGCAGCGGGAAGCACACCGCGCGCCTGTCGGTGGCAGACTCGGGATCCGGCATGGACAAACGCGAAGTCGGGAAGGTCTTCGAGCGCTTCTACCGGGGGGACGCGGCGCGGCGGCGTGAAGGCTCGGGAGCGGGGCTCGGACTGTCGATCGCGAGATGGATCGTCGAGACCCATCGGGGCAGGATCACGGTGCAGAGCGAACTGGGGAAAGGCACCACCTTCACCGTGACACTTCCGCTCCTGTCCGCGCGAAACGACGCCTGACGGGCGTGACCCTGCGCCGGGAGGCGCGGCGGTGCGCACAGGAACGACGGAAGTGGAAGGGAGTTCGTACGTGACGAGGGATGGAACTGCAATGTGGCAATTTCGGGCGCGGCTCAAGCGCGATGCCTCGCGCTACGGAAAGTTTCTCGTCGTCGGGACGATCAATGCGGCGGTGGACCTGTTCGTTCTGAACGCGTTTGTGTTGCTCATGCCCACGAAATCTTCGGTTATGCTGTTTGTCTACAACACCATCGCCGTCCTGTGCGCGATCGTCAACAGCTACGTCTGGAACAGGCGGTGGACGTTTGCCGACACCGCGCGCGGCGGGCGCCGGGAGGGCGCGCTCTTCTGGCTCCAGGGCCTGTTCAATGTCGCGGTGAACGATGTGGTGGTTGTCGGCATGTCGCGTTACCTCGTACTCGGGCGGGACGTCCCGCTTATCGTCGGCAGCAACCTCGCAAAAGGGCTTGCCATGTTCATTTCATCTTCGCTCAGCTATCTTTTCATGCGCGCCGTGATCTTCGCCGATGATCACAGGGAACACCCGAATGGCCGGTGACGGCGCCTTTCGAGTGTTCCCTGTGCCCCTGCTCAAACAGCGCGGCTGCGCCGAACAACTCGCGACGGCCCAGCACATGGACCCTCTCCCAAGCCATTCTTCATCGCGCCGCGGGCGCCGCCCGGCGCCATGGAGGTCTATTCCTTGTCCGCATACTGCGCCTTGAGCGCGTCAACCACGCCTTGATCTGCCAATGTCGTCGTGTCGCCCAGCGCCCGTCCCTCGGCGATGTCGCGCAGCAGGCGGCGCATGATTTTCGCGCTGCGAGTCTTGGGAAGTTCGGCGGTAAAAATGATCTCCTCCGGCCGCGCCATGGCGCCGATCTTCTCCACGACATGCTGACGCAGCGCCGTTACCAGTCCTGCCGTGGCCTCGATCCCGTCCCTGACTGTCACGAACGCGGTGATCGCCTGACCCTTGATGGCGTCCGAACGACCGATCACGGCGGCCTCGGCCACCGATTTGTGGTCGACCAGCGCGCTCTCGACTTCCATGGTCCCAATGCGGTGGCCGGATACGTTGATCACGTCGTCGATGCGGCCAAGAATCCACACATAGCGGTCCTCGTCCAGGTGGGCGCCGTCTCCCGGAAGGTAGAAATGGTCGAAGCGGCCGAAGTACGTGTTGCGAAAGCGCTCGTCGTCGCGCCAGATGGTGCGCAGCATCGACGGCCAGGGCTTTGTGAGGACGAGGTAACCTCCTTGCCCCGGCGCAACCGGGTTGCCGTTCTCGTCGACGACATCCGCCGCGATGCCGGGCACGGGTCTTGTCGCCGACCCCGGCTTGGTCGTGGTGATGCCCGGCAGCGGCGAGATCATGGCGCAACCCGTCTCGGTCTGCCACCAGGTGTCGACGATCGGACAGCCGCCGCGCCCGATGTGCTCGTGGTACCACATCCACGCCTCGGGGTTGATCGGCTCGCCCACCGTGCCAAGCAAGCGCAGCGAACTGAGGTCGTACTTGGCAGGGTGTTCGGCGCCCCATTTCATGAAGGTGCGGATCGATGTCGGGGCGGTGTAGAGAATCGTCACTCCGTAGCGTTCGACAATCTTCCAGAAGCGCTCGCGGTCCGGAAAGTCAGGTGCGCCTTCGTACATGACGCACGTGGCGCCCGCAGAAAGCGGTCCGTAAACGATGTACGTGTGTCCCGTCACCCATCCGATGTCGGCCGTGCACCAGTAGATATCGCTGTCCTTGAGGTCGAACACGGTGTGCATGGAGGTGTTTGCACCGACCAGGTAACCGGCCGTCGTGTGGACGGTGCCGTTGGGCGTGCCGGTCGTGCCCGACGTGTAAAGGATGTAAAGGATGTCCTCCGCGCCCATCTCGGCGGGGGGATAGGGTGCTCCCGGCGCCTTGCGCATGAGTTCCGACCACAGCACGTCGCGGCCGGGCGTCAGGGAGGCGCCGGATTTCTCGCCAATGCGCTCGACAACCAGGACGTTTTCCACGGGTGTGTCCCGGACCGCCTCGTCGGCGTTGCGCTTGAGCGGGATGAGATTGCCGCGGCGCCAGCCTCCATCCGCCGTGATGAGCAGCGTGGCGTCCGCGTCAAGAATGCGGTCGCGCAGCGCAGCCGCCGAGAAGCCCGCGAACACGACGCTGTGGATGGCGCCGAGCTTCGCGCATGCGAGCATGGCGATGGGCAACTCCGGTATCATGGGCAGATAGATCATGACGCGGTCGCCTTTTTTGACCCCGAGGCCCGCCAGCATGTGCGCCGCCCTGTCGATTTCCCGCCCAAGCATGTCGTAGGTGTATATCCTCGACTCGCCGGGTTCGCCCTCCCAGATGAGCGCGGCCTTGTTCTTGCGCGGCCCTTCCCGGTGGCGGTCGACCGCATTGTACGTCGCATTCAGCGTCCCGTCCGCGAACCAGCGCGCGTGCGGCGGATTCCACTCAAGGATGGATTGGAACGGTCGCATCCATGACAGTTCCCTTGCCTGGGACGCCCAGTACTCCTCCGGGTTCGCGGTCGCCCGGTCATAGATGGACGGTTCGCGTTCATTTGCCTGTTGCACGAATTGCGGATCGGGCGGGAATGTGCGCGTCTCGCGCAGCAGCGTGTCCAGCCGTTCGGGATCGTGAGTCATGGAGGGCCTCCTGGATTGTATTGAAGAAAGCAGAAATCGCTTACACCCGGGCTGCATAACAGAACACTCGCAAACTGGAATGCCGTCTGAATTATAACATATGGGCGGCGAGAGCGGTGAGGTTGTGCGCCGGTCAACTCCCTCATCTCTTCATCAGGTACTCCCCGGAAGACGATCATGCGGGGGCTATTGTGTATAATAGTGCGGAACACACGAGTGACGGAGGGGGCAGGGTTGCGATGGGACACCGATTCAATCCGGATCATGCGGAACGGTTGCTTTCTGAAGGGCGCCAGGCGATGCTGCCGGTGGACAGCGTGCTCGACGCGCTCACCCTCGGACACGGCATGACGTTTGCCGACGTCGGCGTCGGTCCGGGCTACTTTGCGCTACCCGCGGCCCTTCGGACGGGGGCGACCGTATACGCCGTCGACATCGAGCCGCGCATGCTGGAGCGGCTGCGCGAACGCGCCAAAGACAGCGCGGTGTTCGGCCAGTTTGAGTTTATGCGGGGGAATGCGTGCGAGGTCCCGCTTGCCGACGGGAGCGCGGACAGGACGCTGTGCAGCTTCGTTCTGCACGAGGTGAGCGATCTCGCCGCGGCCGTGGCCGAACTGGCGCGAATCACCAAGACTGCCGGAGTGGTCGGACTCGCCGAGTGGGAGAAGCGGGCTTCGGAGTCCGGCCCACCGGAGTCCGACCGGATTGCGCGCGCGGACCTGATCTCCACCGCCCGCGACGCGGGATTTTCCCGGATCGAGGAACGGCAGTTGAACGAGGATCAGTACATGCTCATCTGCCACAAATGACCAGTGGACCGGACGGCTGCGGAGCCTTATGGGCAAAGGAGGGATGTCTACGTGCGCTATGACTTTGACGCTGTGATTGATCGCCGTGGCACGGAATCGCAAAAGTGGGACGGCGCAATCAAGAAATTCGGCTCCGCCGGTGTGCTGCCCCTGTGGGTGGCCGACATGGATTTCGTCTCTCCCGCGCCGGTCGTGGAGGCCTTGCTGGAGCGTGCGCGTCATGGGGTGTTTGGCTACGTTGAACGTCCGGCAGCGTTCCATGAAGCGATTGCGGGCTGGTTCGCCCGCCGCCATGGGTTTATGGTGCGGCCGGAGCACATTGTGAACAGCCCCGGGGTGGTGCCGGCGCTGCATCTCATCGTCCGCGCCTTTACGAATCCCGGCGACCGGGTTCTCATCCAGACGCCCGTCTACCCGCCATTCATGCGCGTGGCGCAGGCGGATGGGCGCGAGGTGGTGTACAACCAACTCGTACGCGGTCCGGGCGGATACGAGATGGATTTCGACGCGCTAAAGCGCCAACTCGACGGCGTGCCGCTTGCGATCTTGTGCAATCCTCACAATCCGGTCGGCCGAGCCTGGACAAGAGATGAACTGGCCCGTTTTGGCGAGTTGTGCCTGCAGACCGGGACGCTGGTGGCGTCGGACGAGATTCACTGCGATCTGACTCTGTTTGGGAATAGGCACACTCCGTTCGCGTCCGTCGCCCCGGAGTTCGCCGCCCAGTCCTTCACATGCGTGGCGCCGAGCAAGACGTTCAACGTGCCGGGACTCACGACGGCCCATGTGATCATTTCCGACGATGCGAAGCGGCGGCAATTCACTCGGGTACTGAACAGCCTGGCGCTTTACGAGGCGAACATTTTCGGCGTCGCGGGCGCGATTGCCGCGTATGAGCAGGGCGATGACTGGCTCGACCAGTTGTTGCGTTACCTGCAGGGCAATGTGGAGGCGATCGAGCAGTTTTTGCGCGCGGAGTTGCCCGGTGTGCGCATGTCCCGCCCGGAAGCCACCTATCTGGCGTGGCTGGATTTTTCGTCCTGGGGCATGACAGACGAGCAATTGACCAAATTTCTCAGTGCACAGGCGCGCGTCGGGTTGAACGACGGACCGTCGTTCGGTCCGGGAGGAAGCGGGTTCGCCCGGCTGAACTTCGGATGTCCGCGTTCGACCCTCCGCGATGGGCTGTCGCGCATCGCGGAGGCGGCCCGGCGCGAATCATTGGTTGGATAAAGCAGGGAGCTTGACGACGAGGGGGAATGGGCGTGCTTGACACCCAATTGTTCAGGGCCGTCATGGGTCGCTTTGCGACGGGTGTTACGGTGATTACGGTCGACAAGGAAGACGGCGGGGTGCACGGAATGACCGCGAATGCGTTCATGTCCGTTTCGTTGAATCCCGCGCTGGTGCTCTTGTCCGTGGCGAAGACGGCCGCCATGCACGGTTACATGGAGACATCCGGGCCGTTCGGGGTCAGTTTTCTTCACGCAGGGCAGGCGGACGTGTCGAACCATTTTGCCGGACGGCCGGACGCAAGGGTGGGCGAGACGATCATCTACAGCCGGCTGGCGGGCGCGCCCGTGCTCGAAAGCAGTCTGGCGCGCATCTCGTGCCGTCGGTGGGCCGTCTACGATGGAGGGGATCACACGCTGTTTGTCGGCGAAGTGACCGACCTCCAGGCGGATGAGGAAAACCCGCTCCTGTACTATCGCGGCGCCTATGGCGTGTTTGCCGGGCACAGCGACTGCTGACGCCCGGCGCACGCATTTTTTTGCCGCAAGGTCGCGCGGCAAGGTGTTCAAGCAAACACGAAAACGGCAACATTGATGTTCATTTTGCGCTCTGATAGAGTATGATTGGGCTGATATAGGCGGGTTGTTGTTTGATTGGACCCGGCGAGGGAGTGGTGTTCTTGTATTCGCTAGACGCAAGGTTGACCGATCTGCGGGAGACGGTCGGAAAGGGATACTGGCAAGAACGGATTTGCGCCGAACTGGCGTACGCGCTGCAACTGTCGCGCGTGCGTGAGGACCGTTACGACGCGCTGCTGCATTCGGTCGTGTCGTTCCTGGAGGAGCGGCGCGCCGCCCAGGGTGCGGTCGTGAAGGCGGATGTCGCCGAGGCGGAAGAGATGATGCGCGACTTGTCCGCGGAGGCCAAGCGCTTCACGATGGTCTGCGCGGCGCACGCACACATTGACATGAACTGGATGTGGCGTTGGGATGAGACGGTGGCCGTGACGCTGGACACCTTCCGGACCATGCTGGACCTGTTACGCGAGTACCCGGATTTCACATTTTCTCAATCGCAGGCGTCTACATACCGCATCGTGGAGGAGTACGCGCCGGAGATGCTGGATGAAATCCGGGAGCGCGTGCGCGAGGGCCGCTGGGAAGTCACGGCGTCGACGTGGGTCGAGCCCGACAAGAACATGCCAAACGGAGAGAGCCTGGCAAGGCACATTCTCTATACGAAGCGCTACCTGGAGGGTTTGCTTGGCATCGATCCAGGGACGCTGTCGATCGACTTCGAGCCTGACACGTTCGGGCACAGCGCGAATGTTCCCGAGATTCTGTCCGCGGGCGGCGTACGCTACTACTACCACTGCAGGGGATACGACGGCCATCATGCGTACCGCTGGGTGGCGCCGTCGGGAGCGTCGGTGCTCAGCTACCGCGAGCCGATCTGGTACAACGCCGAAATCCAGCCTGGCATGGCGGCCTATGTTCCCGGGTTCTGCACGCAGCACGGTCTCGACACGATGCTCAAGGTGTATGGTGTGGGCGACCACGGCGGCGGGCCGACGCGGCGCGACATCCAGCGCATCGTGGACATGAACGGGTGGCCGATCTACCCCGAGTTGCGCTTCGGCACGTTTCGCGAGTTTTTCGCGCTGTTGGAGGCGGCCGCGGTCGGCCTGCCGGAAGTGCACGGCGAACTCAACTCCGTGTTCACCGGTTGCTACACGACGCAGACGCGCATCAAGCGGGCCAACCGCGTGGCGGAGGCGACACTGCTGGAGGCGGAATTGTTCGCCGCCGCAGCCGCGCAGGACGGCGGCGCGCCGTACCGTCACGCGTCGTTTGAACAGGCGTGGCGCAATGTGCTGTTCAATCAGTTCCACGACATCATTCCGGGTTCGGGTGTTATTGATACCCGCGAGTATGCGATGGGACTCTTTCAGAACACGATGGCTCTGGCCAATACGAGCCGCAGCCTGGCCCTCCGCACCCTGGTTCAGGGCAGGACCCAGGGTGCGCCGGCGGCTGCCGAGGCCGTCCTGGCGCAGACATCCGCAGGGTCGGCGGCGCCTGCGGCCGCGCAAAACGCCATGGTGGCGCCCGGCGGAGGCGGCACTGGACAGACTGTGCCCGGCTCTACCTCGGAAGGGGCGGGAGTCGGTTTCGGAATCCAGGGATTCAAGGTTTCGCAGACCGAGCGCGGCAGCGGACCCGTCCGCCGGTTCCACGTCTTCAATGCAGGGTTGTTTGCCCGCAACGAGCCTGCGGAGTTGATCGTGTGGGATTGGCCCGTAAATCTGCAGCAATTGCGCGTGGTCGACGGACACGGTCAGGCTGTCCTGCACCAGGTGATGGATCAGGGACGGCACGCCTATTGGGGGCATGAATACATCAGGATCTTGATCCAGGCGCGTGTACCGGCTTGCGGCTACAGCACGTACACCGTGTCCGGCGGGGGCGAGCAGCCGGTTCCTCTCGCATTTCCGGCGGACCAGAGGGTCGAACGGCCGGAATCCTTCGTCCTGGAGAACGAGTTCGTGCGCATCGAACTCGATCCGCTGAGCGGCGCCATCGCATCCTTGGTGGATCGCGCCACAGGCGCTGAATTGATCAGGCAGGGCGCCGGGTCCGGGGGTGTATTTCGCCTCATCCGGGAGGATGACAGCAAAGGCATGACCGCGTGGACCGTTGGCCGCCACATGAGTGTGCAAGACCTCGCTGCGGGCGTGCGGCTGAAGAAGTCGGACAGCGGCGCGGTGCGACAGTCCGTCGTGATGGAAGCAACGTTGGGGCAGTCCAGGGTTCGCGCCGTACTGTCGCTGGATTACGACAGTCCCACGCTGCACATGGACGTCGAATGTCACTGGCGGGAGATTGGAGAACGCGGCAAAGGGATTCCCCAGCTGGCCTTCTATCTGCCCACGGCTTACGAGTGCGGCGCGTTTCGCTATGACGTGCCGTTCGGCGTGGTGGAGCGCGGCGCCGCGCCGCTCGACGTGCCTGCCAACAGTGTGGCTTGCGCCGTGCGCGATGGAGAACAGGGGCCGTCGCTGTTTATTGCCAGCGACTCCAAGTACGGTTTTCGCGGCGTGGACAACGCCCTGTCGCTCACGCTGATCCGCAGTTCCTTCGATCCCGACCCATATCCTGAATTCGGCGTGCACTCGTTTCGCGTGTCCATCGGCGTGCTGGACTGTGCGCGGGAAGGCAGGGGCGGCCTGGTGGAGCGCGGCTTTCGCGCGGCACACCCGCTTGGCGCGTTTGCGGCGGGCCGTGTCGACGAGGCGTCCCTTGCCGAACGGAGCCTGCTTCAGATCGAACAGGGACGGGCGGCGCTGTCGGCGGTGAAGATGCCGGAAGACGGCAGGCCGGGATGGATCGTGCGTCTCTACGAAGTGGAAGGGACTGGCGGCGAGGTGGTCCTGCGGGCGCCGCGCGCGCTTAGACGGGCCGTCGCCGTCGACCTTCTGGAACAGGAGATGGCCGGACCGACGGTCGTGGTGGACGAGGCGGGGCGCGTACGCTTCGAACTGGCGGCTCACAAGGTCGTCAGCCTGCTCCTCGAATTTGCCACAACTGGGTGAGGTGTTCCACGTGTTGAGCGTTGAGCGACAAGCGATGATCGCGCAGATGGTGAAGCAGCAGCAATTGGTCAAGGTGACCGAATTGATGGAGCGGTTCGACGTGTCGGACATGACCATCCGGCGCGATCTCGGCGTTCTCGAGCAGCGCGGTTTGATCAGGAAGATCTATGGCGGCGCGGTGCTGGTTGACAGTGCGGAGGGCATGGACCAGGACGTGAATCTGTCGGTTCGCGCCGAGGAGTTCACGCACTTCAAACAGCAGATTGGCCGCTGCGCCGCATCGTTCGTGGAATCGAGCGATGTGATCCTGATTGACGCGGGAACGACGACGCTCGAACTTGCCCGGGCCATGCGCAATCCCGCCAGTGTGGTGGTCGTCACAAACTCGCTCCAAATCGCGAGTGAACTGGCCGAACGGGCGTCGTCCCTGTTGTTCGCAGGGGGTATCGTGCGCGCGTCCACGCATTCGACGGTCGGGCCAAAGACGAAGGACTTTCTTGCCGACCTGCGCGTCGACAAACTGTTTCTTGGCGCATCGTCGCTGTCGGTCGAACAGGGATTGATGAACTCCAATCTGTATGAGTCGGAGATCAAGCGCACGATGATGAAGGCGGCGGACAAAGTCTACGTGCTGGCCGACGCCAGCAAGTTCGACACGAAGTCGTATCACGCTTTCGCACAGTGGTCTGACGTTGACGTGCTCATCACGGATCATCGGGTGACGGAGGACAGTCGCCGTCGCCTGGCGGAGCGCGGGGTCCAGGTGGTGGCCGTGAGCGAGGACGGCGGCGTTTGCGGCGGCGCGTGAGCGCGCCAGTCCGACGGGCGGCGGCTCTATGCTGCGGATGCGTGCGCGCGATGCGGTTGCCGATGACTGGCGGGCGATGCGGGGCCGGCAGACGAAGAGTGGTTTTGGGCGAACGGCAGGTGTGGGTGATGTTGTTGCGGCGGCAGGCCGTGCGGCGATCGATCACGTATTTTAAAGGAGGCGTTCAGGGTGGCCAGACTCGAACAGGTGGAGTGGGCGCGGGAGCAGACCGCACAGGTGCTGGGCAGGGCAAAGATCGTTCTGTCGCCGGCTGAAAGGGCGCAGATCGAGGTGGCGGACTTTGGCCTGGACGACCTGGAGCGACAGGGGCTCGAACTCGTCACGTACGTGAACAATGACCGCTACTGTGCGAAGGAATTGGTGCTCTTTGCCGGTCAGACCTGTCCGCAGCACCGGCACCCTCCGGTCGGGGGCGACCCCGGCAAGATGGAGACGTTCCGCTGCCGTGCAGGTGTCGTCCTGCTGTACGTGGAGGGGGAGTCGACGCCCGATCCAAAAGCGCGCGTTCCCCAGGGCAGCGAGGCGTACTACACGGTTTTTCGCGAAATCGAACTGCGTCCTGGCGAACAGTTCACCATCCCGCCGGACACGTGGCACTGGTTCCAGGCTGGCGGCGAGGGGGCGGTCGTGTCGGAGTTCTCCAGTACAAGCCGGGATGAGTTCGATGTTTTCGCGGACCCGCGGATCCGGCGGACCGATCCGGACGGCGCGGTGTGACCGGGCCCGACGGGACTTTCAAAAGACAGGAGGATGGGGATGCTCGGGCAACGCGGATGCAGGCTGGTGACCGATATGGAGATTCACGGGTACGAGGCTGTCTCTATGGAGAATGCGCAGTTGCGCGTCGTCGTTTTGCCGGGGAAAGGGACTGACATTGTGGAGTTCCTCCACAAGCCGACAGACTGTGATTTTACGTGGGGCACGGCATGGGGCCTGCGGCGCAAGGGATCGTCCGAAGGCTTCATCCTGAACTACGAGGGTGGCTGGCAGGAGATCTTTCCGAACGGCGGCACGCCCTGCCAATTCAACGGGGCCCAACTGGAGCAGCACGATGAGGCGGCGCTGCTTGCGTGGAATTGGACCGTGACGGCGGAGTCGCCCGACCACGTGGCGGTGCGGTTTACCGTAGATCTGCGAAAGACGCCGTTTCGCCTGCACAAGACGCTGCACCTGCGGGGTGACGAGCCGCGTCTCACGATCGAAGAAACGGTCGAGAATCTCAGCCCGTTTCCGCAGCGCGCGATGTGGGGCCACCACTTCGCGTTCGGCGGCCCGTTCCTGGAACCCGGCTGCCGCATCTCGATCCCGGCGGGGACGGCGCAGGTGGAAGAGGAACCGCTGGCGACCAGGCGTTTTCGGCCTGGACGTTACGCGTGGCCGCACATCCCCGGCGCGGATGGCGCGCTGCATGACGCCGACATACTCCCTGAAGCCGGCAGCGGACAGGATATCGTCTACCTTCGCGACCTGCAAGAGGGCGTCTACAGGATCGCGAATCCGCGCCTAGGCGTTGCGCTCGACGTGGAGTGGGACAACGCCGTTTTCCCGGAGTGCTGGTTCTGGCAGGAGTTTGGCGGCGACGGCTATCCGTGGTACGGACGGCACTACAACATCGGTCTCGAACCGTTTTGCGGGTATCCGACGCACGGACTGTGCGAGGCGGTGGACAACGGATCGGCCATGACCCTGGCTGGCGGCCAGACCGTCTCGACGGCGCTCGCCGTAGCGGTGGTTGCGGTGCAAGGCTGACGTCCGCCGCCGTGCCAGCCTGAGGCAAACGGGTGACCGGCAGACAATTGATATCCTCTTGGAGTCTCGTTCCGGGCGGGAGTCGCCGGGATGCTGGCGTCAGTGAGGTCCGGAGGCTTGCAAGAGGGCGCTGCGCGACATGCGGAGCGCCGTTTTGTCGTTGCGCAGGCGGTTAATCGGAGGGAGTTTTCGAACTCTTCTCATCGCAGTATTGACAGTCATGACAAATGATCGTATGATATGAATCATACCAATGATTTAGCAAGACGTTCACTAGAATGACGGTGATCTGCTCAGCAGATGCGAGATCGCCCGCTGTGCCCCATGTTCGTCCTCTCGATGAAACCGGATTCTTGCGGGGATCAGGTGATCGGACGAAGGCGGTCATGCGTGGTCCAATCTCCGCGAAAGGGGGATTTCGGTGGAGAAGCCCCTTTATGCTCAAGTTGTTGACGGCTTGCGGCAGAAGATTCGCGGTGGCGAACTGCTCGACCGCATTCCGCCGGAAACCGCGCTGGCCACCAACTTCAGGGTCAGTGTTTCAACGGTGAAACGGGCGCTTGGCATTCTTGAGGCCGAGGATGTCGTTGTCCGCATTCAGGGCAAGGGCACATTTGTGCGTTCGGAAGCGAAGCAGGTTTTGGAGTCGCGCGACGGAACATACGAGGGAGTACCGTCTGAAGTGCACCCGGAGGCGCGGACTGAAGGCCAGACGCGCGCGCCCGGGGCGGGCGGGACGGCGGCGGGGCCGACACTGGTCGGCGTCATTCTGCCCATGGCTCAAGACGGATTCTCAAGGCGGCTGCTCAGTGGAGTTCTGGAGGGTCTCTCGGCAAACGGAATGCATGGGATGGTCGATTTTTCCGAGGGAGATCGTGAGCGGGAGAGTGAGATTGTCGCGAGCTTCTTGCAGGCCGGAGCGCGCGGGCTGATCGTTTTTCCTGTAAACGGCGAAATCTACAATAAGGATCTTGTGCTGCTGTCGATCGAACGATTTCCCTTGGTGTTTGTGGACCGCTGGCTCCCGGGGATTGACGTGTCCCGTGTGGTTTCTCAGCACGCAAATGGCGTGAAGGAGGCGGTCAACGCACTGCATTCAGCCGGGCACCGCCACATGGCCCTGGTCTCGGTTACGGCCATGTTTCCGGCTTCCACGGAAAGCGTTGTCGAACGAACCAAGGGGTTTGTGGAGGGGCTCAAGGCCCTTGGAATCATCCCGACGGACGGAAATCTTTGGGTCCGCGAGGTGAATGCGGACGATTCGTTCCGGACGGCGGAGGAGTACCTCGCGCACAGGCTGCGGCAGCATCCGGAGGTGACCGCCCTTGTGGGTATTTCTTCGAGTGACGTCCCCCTCGTTTTGAAAGCGGCGCGCATGGCCGGCCGTCATGTTCCTGGGGACCTGTCGCTTGTCGGGTTCGATATTGGCGTCGAGTTCAGCGATATTGGCGGTCTGTTTGGTGAGAGGGCGGAGGATTTTCCAATTGCCTGGATCGATCAGTCGGAACTGACGATCGGACGAGAAGCTGCGGGGTTGGTTGGCAGGTTGGTTGCCGGTTCGGACGAGACCGAAGTGATCGAAGTCGCCGCAACGTTCCACTGGGGGCGCACGTGCGCCGTCGCGCCGCCGTCGCAAGGCGGGGAACCTCCTCTTGTTGAGGCGACCACGAGTTTGCTGCACGGATCCCTTGGTTCAAGGGTTGATGGTGTGACCGGGTCGTCGCCCTGATGGTTGTTTTGGCGCCAAACTGGACAGACGAGATGTTCTTGCCAGGTGAAATCCACAGAAACACAGACTCCCACCCAAATTTTACTCCAATTATGCTCAGTTTAGAACTTTGTGTAGAGTCTTGTTGACTATTTCCCACTTGTGTGCTCTAATAGTGATGTAAGTTGTTCATTGATTATGCAACTAGTAATTTAAGTTTAGAATTTGTGATATAAATGTTCTGTTATGTTGTTTTGTGGGGAGTGCGCCCGCTGACGATGGTCGCCGTCTTCTTGAATCGGAGCCGCGATGGCTGGATCTCGCGGGGTGATCCCTCTGTCCGACGGATTCAGGAAAGCGGATTCAGACTCTGAGGGAAGCGCATTCACGTGTTCCCCGGAATGCGAGGGGGTGATTTTCGGCGGTTTATAGCGGTGTTTCTGTGGCTGGCAAATACAAGATGGGGGTGTGTCTATGAAACGGCGGACATTGTCCCGCGCAGGCGTTCGGCGGGGCCTCAAGGGACTGGCGATGGGAACTGCGGCGACCGGCCTGGCGCTCTGGAGCATTGGAGGGAGCGTTCAGGCGACGGCGGCGCCGCCGACTGCGTCCAACCATAATCCGCAGTGGTTTGTCCAGGCGCTTGTCTATAAGGGCAACAATACGAGCCAGACCTGGACTCTGTCGACCTTTCAGCGGTTTGCCAAGGAAGGCATCACCGGGGTCGAGGTGAATTTGGACTGGGCCGCGATAGAGCCGAAACCGGGTGTTTTCAACTTTACCGTCCTGCAAAAGTATCTGCAGTATTGTCAGGAGACCCATCTGAAGCTGATTCCGATATTCTGGGAGTATATCCCGTGGTACACGGACACGCCCGGCTGGTTGCCCGGCGGAACGGAACTGACGAACACCGGGGCGCCCGCCAGTGAACCCGCGTTCTGGAGCGCGCGCGCAAACCAGGCCTATTTCACTTTTGTCGGGAAGACCGTCGCGGCGCTGACCAAGTCGCCCGCCTTCGGCGGCGCCTATATCGACTATGGGTGGAATGACGCCGGTTACGGACCCACCACGAGCGGGTTTGCAGGGTACGCGCCCCAGGACGTCGCCATGTTCCATCACTGGCTTGCGCAGAACTACTCGTCGATCACCGCGCTCAACAGCGCCCTTGGAACGAAATACCAGAGTTTCGCGGCTGTCCCCGCTTTCGCTCCGGGCCAGGCGAACTTCTCTGTCTATCAGAGATTCCGCTTTTGGAGCTACCAGACGCTCCTTGGCCAGACGTTGGCGGTGGCGAGGAAAGCCACGACAAAACCCCTGCTCATCTACTGGGGCGGCGGCATAAGCGATGTCGGCATGCTGGCCAATCCGCCTGACGTTCTGTTCAAGCTGGCGAAACAGTATCATGCCATCGTGAACCTGGACAACGCCGACCACACGAGTTTTGCGTCGCTGTTCGGCTACCTGTCGCAGTCTTACCAGGTGCCCCTCCTGGAGGAGTGGTCGCCCACCGAGGGCACTCACACCCAACTGGCGCACTGGATGGGCCACTATCCGCTGGAGGGTGCGTATCGCTACGGCTTCGACTATTTCATGTACGGCGGCACGGGACAGCAACCGCCGTTTTTCGCCAACACGTATCCGAGTTACCTTGCCTGGCATTCGGCGCTCGCGCAGGTACGCGGGGCGCAGCCGCAATTTTCCACAGGGATCATGCTGGGGTACGATCAACTCCTGCACAACAACACTGGCGCCGGATTGAACGGGGACACGTTCAAGCTGGCGGATTACCTGCGCAGTGTGAGGCCCGCCGCCAACATCTTCACCGATCTCTCCGTTTTGAACGGAGCCGTTTCCCTGAGCCGGTTTCACACCATCGTCGACTGGAACAGCGATCTCGATTCGCCGAATCTGAATCCTCATCTGTTGGCCGCCCTCAAGGCGTTCAAGGCGCACGGAGGAACGATCCTCCCGGGTCCCTCATACGCAAACGCCTATCCAGCCGCGCCGCAAAGCCCGTTGTACTCTGGCGTCACCGGCGGCATCACGGTTGTGCCCCAGCCTGACGGCAGGTACACGGTGCAGACGGTCCTTGGGCAGCCTGCGCTGGTATCGCAGCTCGGAGTGAGCGGAACGTCGCCCTGGGTCCAGAACCTTTACTTCCAGGCGCCTCCGAGCCTTGTGCCGTCGACCCAGCCGAATGTGCAGATCAAGGTGACGTACGCAAACAATCAGACCAACGGATTCTATCTGCAGTACGACAGTTCGGACAAGACGGCGCCGGTCAATGGCGCGTACGCCACTGCCTATCCGGTCGGAACCCAGGCTCCCGTGAAGGTCACGAACACGGGCAAGTACCTCACCGCGACATTCGACCTTACAAATGCCGTGTTCCAGGGCGCGGAGAATGGCGGGGCAGATTTCCGCATTCTGGTCGAGAAACCGGGATTGGCTGTGTCGTCCGTGACGGTGACCGCAGGCAGCGCGAGCGGGACCTACACGCCCAAACAGGCGCCGACGGTGTCCGCGTTGCCCCCCGCCGTTGTGGTGAAGCCGAACTCTCCACAAGTGGAGGCGTACTACAGCGCCGGATATGGGAAAGTATGGCTGGTAGCTTCGGACATCGGTACGAGTCCGTTTTCTGGAACGATCAGCATCCCGCCGTCGGTGTTGGCCCAGGTGCTTCCCGGGTACAAGAGCGGGGGCAGCGGGGCCTCGGGATCAGTCGCCGTGAAGAGTCTGCTCGGTAAGTGGCAGGCAGCCGGGGCGACGACCTGGAAGGTCGACATTGCGTCGGGCGGGCTCGCGGTGCTGCAGATCCAGCGGGGAAATTGACCGTACACGCGGCCGCGGGTATGCGTATCCGGGATTCATGAGGAGGTGATCAGTGGTCGCGAGCAGCAGCCGTCCCGGCCGTACGGGCTTGGATGGACGACAGCTTTGCGCGACCGGAGCCCATACGATGAAGAGTTTGCGACAAGAATTCATCTGCAACAAACACTGAAGGAGGGTCAAGTCATGCAGATTTCAAACAAGAGAATGATGCGCGGTATGCTCGCTGGGGGTGCCCTGCTCACGGCGCTGGCCGCGGTGGGCGTGCCCGGCGGCGCGGCGGCGGCGGCGGCGCCGCAGCCGTTCAACCTCTACAGCGGCGGATGGGGCACCAGTTGGACCAACAACGGCTATGCTCCGAACTACTCGATGGCCGGCATGCCGATGTACGTCGACCTGCCTCTGGCTGTCCAGATCCAGCCGAGCGGCCAGTACGTACCGCAACTCGCCAAGTCGTGGAAGATCGTCGGGAGCCAGTTGCAGATCATGCTGCAGCCTGGAGCGAAATGGCAAAATGGCGCAGCGGTCACGAGCCAGGACGTCGTGAACAGTTACATGTTGGGCGCGACCGTGGGTTGGCCGTGGCCGGGTGTGGCGACCGGCATCACGGCGCCGAACAAGCAAGAAGTCGTCTTCCAGTTGCGCAAGTACATTCCGGGCAGCACCTCCCTCATGTCTGCGCAGACGGCGCTGTTCAGCATCCTGCAGAACTACGTGTTCCCGTCTTCCGTCTACGGGAAGTTCGCCACGGCGAAATTGAAGAGTGAAGTGGAGACCTACGCCCGGACGCTCCCGACCAAAGCGGGCGCGACGCCGAGCAATGCGAACTCCGCGGCGCACAACTTCATGATCCAGGCGGGGCAGACGCTGATGGCGTTCAATCCGTCGACCCTCGTGGGAGACGGGCCGTTCAAGCTGCAGGGGATCACGACAGCGCAGATCAACCTCGTGCGGTGGCCGGGATACTTTGGCGCCAGCAAGATTCACGTGCCGCAGATCATCGTGTGGAACGACGGTAGCAACAACACGGCGACAACGCAGATGTTTGCCGGGAAAATGGACTACGGGTGGCCAGGGCTGACCGGCGGCATCGTCAACCGCTGGAAAGCGACGCCAAACCATCATTACACCGCAGTTCCCACCACCGCGGGCCAAGCATTCTACTTCAACAACCAATCCTATCCGCTTAGCCTCGTGAAAGTCAGACAGGCGTTGGCGTATCTCATCAACCGCCGCTCGCTCACCTTCGCGAACAACGGATTCATGAAGAACGTCGTGAACACGTACCAGACGGGACTTCCGCACGGGCTGCGCATGCTCTACCTCGGGTCGACGCCCGCACAGATGAAGAAACTGGGCTTCAATGACTATGCGCCGAACGCCGTCAAGGCGAAACAGATCCTGCTGTCCCTGCACTTCACGAACCGCAACGGGACGTGGTACACGCCGCAAGGAAAACCGTTCACCATCTCGGTCATCAGCCCGGCGGGCTGGACGGGAACCCAGCTGGCCGCGAGTAACCTGGCGTCGCAACTGAGCGCGTTTGGCATCAAGACGAGTGCGTCCGCGGTCGAGCAGCCGGGCTACTGGTCGCAGGTGCTGCAGGGCAACTTCCAGATGGCGTGGAACTGGACCGGCTTCTTCAACGTCTTCCCGATTCCTTCCCTGCAGTCCACTCTTCTCGACCAGAACTACGGGGTGCCAGGCGCGGGGGGGTCAACTCCTGTCGGTTCGACCGTAGGGATGGGATTTGGTCCGAAGGTGAACATTCCGGGGATCGGGTACACCAACCTGGCCGAGTCGCTCATGGCTGCGGGGTACGTGTCAGAGCCCGCCAAGGTGCGCCAGTTGGTGTTGGCTTACGCCAGGCTCGTCAATCAGAATGTGCCGTTCCTTGCCTATGACACCAAGGCGTCGGAGACCTACTGGAGCTCCGCGACCTACACGGACTGGCCGCCGCTCAGCAATAAGACGCTGTGGGGCGCGGCGGGGGCGAATCCTCCTGGGGCGTTGCTCCTGATGATGATGCAGGGCTATATCCACCCGGTCGGCTGATCAAGCGTCGCGGACCGGGCGGGCGATCCGGGGGCAGGCCCATAGGCAACGCGGGTTGGGCCGCTCCCGGATGTCCCGTCAAGTCACACCAAGAGAGGGGAGGCGTGTCCATGAGATCGTACATTGTGCGGCGCATCATCACCTCGATATTTATCATCTGGCTGGTGGTTTCGTTCAGTTTCTTTCTGATCCGACTCATGCCGGGCAATGCGATGACGTACATGTATATCCAATTGTTGCAAGCCCACGCCGGAACGCCCCAGCAGATCATGGAGGAGCTTCAGGTCATTTACGGAGTGAACATGAAGGCGCCGTTATACGTTCAGTATTTGACCTATCTGGCCAACGCCCTGCGTGGCGACTTTGGCATGTCCACCCTGTATCCGGGGACGCCCGTCATGAAGATCATCGACAACGCGATTCCGTGGACGATCCTTTCGATCTCCTTTTCCATTCTGCTGAGTTTCGTGATCGGCAATGTCCTGGGCGTGCTGATGGCCTACTATCGCAAGAGTTGGCTGGCGGGCGCCGTGACGGCCATCGTGACGATCCTGCACGCGATTCCGAACTACATCATCGCCTTAATCGCCCTGTACTGGTTCGTCGACCTGCATCCCGTGCTACCGGTGGGCGGCGCCTACGGTGTGACGACCACGCCGGGCTTCAATGGACCGTTTATCGCCAGCGTGGCGCTCCATCTGGTGCTGCCCACCGGCGCGTACGTGGTGACCACGATCGGCGGCTGGGCCTTGGGCATGAAGAGCAGCACCGTCGGCGCGCTGGGCGCCGAGTACATCGTCGCGGCGAACGCGCGCGGCGTGCGCGAGGCGCGCATCGTCCGGTCGTACGTGGCGCGCAACGCGATCCTGCCGCAGATCACCGGTCTTGGACTGACGATCGGATTCATGTTCGGCGGCTCCGTGTTTATCGAGACGATGTTCAACTATCCAGGGATCGGCTACTACATGATCACGGCGGTCAACGGCCGGGATTACTCGCTCATGATGGCGATCTTTATCCTGACGACCTCCGCGGTCGTGGTGGCCAACCTTCTGACGGACCTGGTATACGGCAAGTTTGATCCTCGAATTACGGTGGGCAAGGAGTGATCCGTGTGGGACGTGCGGCGGCGCGATGGTGGCAGTTTTTTCGCAGGAGTCCGGTGGGTGTGGCGGGCGCGCTGATCATCGTCGCCTATTTTCTGATGGCGGTGCTCGGGCCGATGTTCATTCACTTTTCGGTCGCGCAGGACCTGGCCCACGCCTATGAGCCCCCTTCGTGGAAGCACTGGCTGGGGACGGATTACGCGGGACGAGGGATTATGTCGGAAATCGTGTACGGGTCGCGCCCGGTGTTGATGGTTGCCGCGGTGGCGGCGGCGTTTTCCGTCCTGGCCGGCACGTTGATCGGCCTGCTTTCAGGGTTCTCGGGGGGGTTGCTCGACGCCTTCCTGATGCGGACGGCAGATTTTTTCCTGACCATGCCGGCGCTGCCGTTCATCATCGTGGTGACGGCAACCATCCATTCGACGAGTCCGTTCGTGATGGCGGGCGTGATCGCGATCACCGGCTGGGCGGGGCTGGCGCGGGCGATCCGGGCGCAGACGCTGTCTCTTGGCAAACGGGACTTCATGGACGCCGCGAGGGTCCAGGGCCTGACGACGTGGCGGATGGTCTGGAAAGAATTGCTGCCGAATCTGGCGTCTTACGTGGCGATGAATTTCCTGCTGGCTTCGATCGGCGCGATTTACGCGGAGGTCGGTCTGTTTATTCTGGGTTTTGCGCCGTTTAGCGGCAGCAACTGGGGCGTCATGATCAATATCGCGATGAACCAGGCGGGCGCGCTGTACACCACGCAGAGCCTGTGGTACCTGTTCTCGCCGATGGCGGCGATTGTGATCCTGCAGCTGGGACTGGTCATGTTTTCGCAGGGGCTGGACGAGGTCTTCAATCCGCGCCTGCGGTCGTATTAGGTCTCAGCCACTCGTAGCGGCAGGGCATCGCATTTTTCAGGATAGGTGGACGAGGACGATGGGATCGGTGAGCGTGGAGAATCTGTCGGTGGAATTCCCGACGGCCCGGGGAATCGTGCGGGCTGTCGAACGGGTGGATGTGGAGGTTCACGACGGCGAAATCCTGGCGCTCGTCGGGGAGAGCGGCTGTGGCAAATCGACGCTGGCGTTTGCCCTGATGCGGTTGATTCCGCCGCCGGGCCGGATTTCGGCCGGACGGATGATCGTCAACGGGACGGAAATCACCAAGTTGAGCGGACGCGACCTGCGGCGGTTCCGGGCGGAACAGATCGCCATGGTGTTTCAGGCGTCCATGGACTCCTTTAATCCCGTGATTACGTTTCAGCAACAGTTGAATCACGTCCTGGAGTCGCATCCGGGCGTGTGGCCGAGTGTACGGGAGGCGTACGCGTACTTTCGGGAACTGTTGGCGCTGGTGCGTCTGCCCGCGGAGGTGATGCGGGCGTATCCCCACGAACTGAGCGGGGGCATGAAGCAGCGGATGGCGATCGCTTTCGCGCTGGCTTTAAAGCCGCAGGTGCTGGTCCTGGATGAACCCACCACGGCCTTGGATGTCGTGAGTCAGCACCTGGTCCTGGAAATCTTGCGGGACCTGCACCGCAAGCAGGAGGTCACGATTGTCTTTGTGACGCACGACCTGAGCATTGTGGCGGAGATTGCCACCCATGTGGCCGTGATGTACGCGGGGACGCTGGTGGAGTGGGGGGACGTGGACAGCGTCTTCTATGCGCCGGAGCGACACCCGTACGTGTCGGGTCTCCTGGCTTCGGTGCCGTCGGTGACGAAGAGCCGGAGTGAAGTGAAGGGGATACCGGGAACGGTTCCGGACCTGTTGGACGAGCAACCGGGCTGCCGCTTTGCGAATCGTTGTCCCATCGTCGTGCCGCACTGTCGCATCGAGGAACCGGCGATGCTGCAGGCGGGCCCCCAGTTGCGGATTCGGTGCACCGAGGTGGTCGGGGCTCATCAAGGAGGGGAACGCAGTGGCTCAGCTGGATCTTGAACAGGTCACGCACTGGTTCTCGCAGAGCAAAGACCAGGCGACCGTATTGAAGAGCGTGAATCTGCAACTGGCGTCGCATCAAATCTTTGCCTTGGTGGGGGAGAGCGGGAGCGGCAAGACGACGCTCGGCAAGGTGGTGGTCGGCCTGATCGACCCGCGGCAGGGTACGGTGAAGTTCAACGGCCGTCCGGTCTCGGACCGACGCGAGCGCAAGGTGTACCGCAAGAGCGTGCAACTGGTGCACCAGGACCCGTATGCGTCGCTCAATCCGACGTCGAAGGTTCTGGATATCATTGGCGGCGGCCTGCTGCGACACGGTCTGGCGAATCGCAGGACCGTGCGGGACAAGGTCAAAGAGATCCTGGCGGATGTCGGGCTGCCTGCCAATGATGACTTTCTGCTGCGGTACCCGAACCAACTCAGCGGCGGGCAGCGGCAGCGGGTCAGCATCGGTCGGGCGATCGCGGTGCAGCCCGAGATCATCGTGGCGGACGAAGCGGTGAGCATGCTGGACGTCTCCATGCGCGTGTCGATCCTGGACCTGCTGCTCAAGTTGAACCGCGACCGGGGCGTCGGGTGCCTGTTTATCACGCACGACTTCGGGGTGGTGCGCTACTTCGCCGAGGGGCAGCGCATCGGGGTGATGTATCGCGGGGCGCTGGTGGAGACAGGGCCGTGTGAAGAGGTGATCGCCCACCCGTACCATCCGTACACGAAGCTGCTGCTGGAGTCGATGCCCGTTCTGGATCCACGCGAGAACCGGGCGCGGCCGCGGGTGGAGGAGACGGCCTTTGAAGTGGCGGACGCCGGGGGGAAGGGGTGTTCGTTTCGCGCCCGGTGTCCATACGCCCAGGCGCGATGCGGCGAAGAGAATCCGACGTTGGACGAGGTGACGGAGGGGCATGCGGCGGCGTGCTTCTTTCCGCTGTGAAAGGGGTGGCGTACTGATGGAACGGTTGATAGAGGTGGGCATCGTGCTGGGCGTGCTGGGCGTGGTGGCGCAACTCGGTCCGATTTCACCGGTGAGCCGCGCGGTTGACGATATCGGCCTGGTGTTCAGTCTGGTTGTTTTGGGCATCGGGCTCATGTACCGCGCCAAACGGCTGCGCGAATCCAGGTAAAGGCGGACGGTTCGGTCGCCCAAGGGTAGACGTGACGGCCGCCGCGCGATCCGTGTGGCCTGAGCGTGCGAAAGGAGGTGAAACGACCGGGTTTACGGTCGACAACTACGATCTGCTGAGAATCCACGTAAACCTGCCCGTAAGTGCATGGGGGAGTTCAAACGGGGGAGGAAGGATTAGTGGGCCAGACGTCGGCAAGGCATTTTGTGGGCAGATTTGGCATTGTCTTAAGTCTTTTGCTGGCGACGTGGGGGACGACGCCAGTTGGGTCCATTCCGGCGGCCATGGCCGACACGACGGCCGGCACGCTGGCTGTCACGGCAAATCCGAATCCGGTCACGGTCGCGAACAACCTTGTGACCAACCCGAGCGGTCAGCAGGGCACGGCGGGTTGGGCGGTGGCGTTTGGGGGGGCGGACTCCACACTGCAGGCAACGACTGTAAATGGTCTTCCCGCGCTCCAGTGGACTGTCAGCCAGGCGCTTGGCCACGCGGACTGGATACAGTACGTGCCGGGCGTGCTGCAGGAGGGCAAGACCTACACGTTCAGTGTGCAGTTGGCGGGAAGCGGGAAGGCGGATCTCACCGCGTTCGACGGGACCCAAAACGTCTCCATGACGCAGATCACGCTGACATCGCAGTTTCAGACGCAGACGGAAACTGTGACGATTCCCGTGGTGACGTCCCAACTCGCGGCACCGATGCTTCAAATCCAAACGTTGCAGACTGGAACGGCCAACGCCACGGTGGATATCCGCAATGCCAGCGTTACGGAGGCGGCGTCGACCGTGCTCACGGCGACCTACGGCGGGCTGCCGGGGACGACGCCGATCACTTGGACGACGCCAAGCGGGGTGCTGAGCGCGCCAGGGAACGCGGCGAGCGGTGCGGAAGTGACGGCGCCATTGAACACGTCCGTGACGCTGTCAAACGGAGCACTGGGGCAAACGGTCGTGCAGGCGATGTACACGCCGCCGACCGGCAGTTCCCTTGCGTCGGTCGGCGGAAGCGGGACGGTGGAGTTTGTTCCGCTGACGCCGTCGACGGTGACGATCGCCGCGAATCCGAACCCGGTCACGGTTAGCGGCAGCAACCTGCTAACCAATTCGAGCGGGGCGGATGGGACGACTAACGACTGGGCTGTGCCCGCCAACGCCGGGTCTCTGACGCCGACGACCGTTGGCGGTAGTCCTGCGCTTGAGTGGTCGGTCGGTCCAGTCCCTGCGCCCGGTACGTGGATACAGAACTGGCCGGCGGTTCAACCCGGCAAGACATACACGTTCAGCGTGCAGTTGGCCGGCAGTGGACAGGCGTATCTCAATGTGTGGGACGGTGCAGAGAACGTCCCCTTGGGGATCATCACCTTGACGCCACAGTTTCAGACACAGACGGAGACCGTAACGATACCCATCGGTGCTCCCGTCTTTCCGAGTAGTGACGCGGCTCCGATGCTGCAGGTGGCGACTCCCGGGACGTCAAGCACCACGGTGGACATCCGGAACGCCAGCGTGACGGAGGCTGTGGCGACGACGCTGACGGCCTCGGACAGCAGCCTGCCGGGCGGAACGCCGATCACCTGGACGGTTCCGGGCGGCATGTTGAGTGCTCCAGGCGTTACGGCGGTGGCGAACGGCGCGGGATTGACGGCGCCACTTGGCACGCCGGTGACGCTGTGGAACGGGGCGGTTGGGACCCTGAATGTCCAGACCGCATACACTCCGGCAGGCAATGTGCCCGGCGCGGCAAGCGGCAGCGGGGCCGTGGACTTCGTGCCGCCCGCGCCGACAACGATTACGGTCAAGGCAAATCCGACCCCGGTGACGGTGAGCATCGGCAATCTGGTGACCAATCCGAGCGGCGCTGGCGCGAACGGGACGGATGGATGGGGCACGGCGTTTGCACCGGGGAACGCGCTGACGACGACGACGGTCGATGGCAGCCCGGCGCTACAGTGGACGGTCACCCAGGTGCCTGCAGGAAGTCAATGGGCCGTGTACAAACCGGCGGTGGAACCGGGCAAGACGTACACGTTCAGTGTGCAGGTGTCGGGCAGCGGCCAGGCTCAACTGGGAGTGTACAACGGAAATTCTGGAGTCGACACCAGTCCAGTGACCCTAAGCTCGACTCCGCAGACGCTGACACAGACGGTGACCATACCGGCAGGGACGCCGTCACAGGCGCCGCAACTGCAGGTGGTGACGCCGCCAGGAACGGCGACGGCCACGGTGGACATTCAGAATGCCAGCGTGACGCTCGCCGAACCGACGACGTTGACAGCTGAGGACATCAGTCTGCCGGCATCGGCGCAGGTCACATGGAGGGCGCCTGGTGGACTGTTGACCGCGCCGGTCGGCAACGCCGCGAGTGATGGATCGTTCACGGCGCCGATCGGCACGCCGGTGACGCTGTGGAACGGGGCGGTGGGCGCAACCAATGTGCAGGCGTCGTTTACGCCCCCGCCGGGCAGCCTGCTTGGAACGGCCAGTGGCAGTGCGGCGGTGGACTTTACTCCAGCTGCTCCGACTACGATTACGGTCACCGCGACCCCGAACCCGGTGACGCTCATCCGCGGCAGTCTCTTGAGCAACCCGAGCGGCGCAAACGGAACGCTGGACTGGGTTGTTCCCGGAGGGACGACACTCGAGCCGACAACGGTGAACGGCAGTCAGGCGCTGCAGTGGACGGTCTCCGGAGTGCCTGCCCCCGGTGTTTGGTTGCAGAACTGGCCCACGGTGCAACAGGGTCACACGTACACGTTCAGCATCCAGTTGGCGGGCAGTGGGAAAGCGAATCTGAACGTGTTTGACGGGACGCGGAACGTGCCCATGGGGCAGATTACGTTGACGCCGCAGTTTCAGACGCAGACGGAAACTGTGACCATTCCCGTGATCCCCGCGGGCACGCCGCAGACAGCTCCTCCCGCGCTCCAGGTACAGGTCTTGGGAACAGGACCAGTCAGCGCTACGGTGGACATTCGGGACGCGACCGTCACTGAACCGGCGTCCACCACACTGACAGGGACTGACGCGAGTGTGCCAGGGACGACGCCGATCACATGGACGACGCCAAGCGGGGTGCTGAGCGCCTCTGGCTACACGGCGACGAACAACGGTGCGCAACTGACGGCGCCGCTGGACACTGCGGTGACGCTGTGGAACGGCGCGCCCGGGACCACCGTGGTGCAGGCCATATCCGCGCCGGAACCGGGCAGCCTGCTTGGAACGGCCAGCGGGAGCGGCACGGTGCAGTTTGTCGAGCCCGCTCCGATTCCGCCCACGACGCTGGCGGTCACCGCGAGTCCGAATCCCGTGACGATCACCGGGGGCAACCTGGTGAACAATCCGAGCGGTGTTGGCGGGACGAACGGCTGGGGCACGGCGTACGCGCAGGGCAATGCGCTGCAGACAACGATGGTGAATGGCAATCCGGCGCTGCGCTGGACGGTCAGCCAGCCGCTCGGTTACAGTGAGTGGGCGGTGTTCAAGCCCGCGGTTCAGGCAGGAAAGACCTACACGTTCAGCGTGCAGCTGTCCGGCAGCGGGCAGGCCCAGCTGGGAGTCTACAACGGTCTGTCGAGCATTGATGGAAACGTGGTGACGCTCAGTGCGACGCCCCAGACACTGACACAGACGGTGACCATACCGGCAAACGCTCCCGTTCTGCCCAGCGGGTCGGCTCCGCAGTTGCAGGTGGTGACGCCCGGAACCGCGGCCACCACGGTGGATATTCAGAACGCCACGGTGACCCAGGCAGTCGCGACATCGCTGACGGCAACCGACAGCAGTCTGCCTGCGACGTCCCTGATCACGTGGACGACGCCAAGCGGGGTGCTCAGTGCTCCAGGGATCGCGGCGGTGAACAACGGAGTTCAGTTGACGGCGCCGCTCAACACGGCGGTGACGCTTTGGAACGGCGCCGCGGGGACGACGGCCGTGCAGGCGGATTTCACACCGGGAGTGGGTAGTACTCTCGGGACGGCCAGCGGCACGGGCGCGGTGACGTTTGTGTCGTCGCCAGTCGTGGAAGCGCTGACAGGCACGGCGCCCACACTGCCAAATCCGTTTGGCGCGAGCGCGAACTTTACGGTGAAGGTGATGCAGGGTGGGACCCTGCAGTGGCAGGGCGCGCACAACACGCTGTCGATCGTCTCGGCCAATCTGCTGACCGGCGTCAATGTGTTCCACGAGGACGTCAGTGCAGTCCCGGCGATCTCCAGTGAGTTGCCGCCGCAGGCTCAGGTGCTCGCCGCCTATGGAGTGGCGGGGAACGGACCTGGCGTGCCGTTTACGATGCAGGTGCAGAATGCGGCGATCGGATTCGGCGCAGCGGTGGATGTTTGGCAGAATGGCCGCCTGACGCCGGTGCCGGCCACGTGGACGAAGGGCGCGGTATCCGTCGATCTGACGGGGAACCAGTCCGTCGTGATCATGGCTGCGCCTCCTCTGGCGCCGCAGGCCAACATGCGCGGGATTATCTGGAACGCCCAGCCGTACGGGACCCTGGCGACTATCGGCCACGACCCGTGGACAGGACGCAGGACGACTTGGGTGTCGCTGATCAGCGCCGAGCAGATCTTGCAGAAGGCGGGTGTCTCTGTCACGTGGAATGGGAACGAATGGTCGTTTGGCAACGGCGTTGTCATGCACATGCCGTTCCAGCGGATCTACAGTCCGAATCTCGGACGCGCCGTTCCGAATGTTCCGATGTGGTACTTGATGAAAGCCATGCGCACACTGGGATTCGCGGGGCAGTGGAATGGACAGACGTGGTCCATTCTGCCTCCTGGCAGTCAGGCGCCGAGTTTGTCGCCGACGCCTACCGCTTCGCAGACGCCGTCGACATCGTCAACAGGCAACCTGGTGACCAATCCGAGCGGTGCGGGCACCAGCGGCACGGATGGTTGGGGTGCGGCGTACGCGCAGGGGAACGCGCTGCAGGCGACGACGGTTGGCGGCAATCCGGCGTTGCAGTGGACGGTCAGCCAACCGCTCGGACACAGCGAGTGGGTCGTGTACAAGCCGGCGGTTGCGGCGGGCAAGACGTACACGTTCAGCGTCCAGGTGTCGGGCAGCGGTCAGGCCCAACTCGGGGTGTGGAACGGCGAATCTGTGGTGGCCGGCAACTTCGTGACGCTGACTTCGGCGCCACAGACGCTGACCGAGACGGTGACCATTCCGGCGGGAGCCCCGGTGCTTCCGAACGGATCGGCGCCGCAGTTGCAAGTCGTGGTGGCGGGGGATTCCCCGGCCACCGTCAACATCCAGAACGCGAGTGTGACCCCGGTCTCCGCATCGCAGGGAACGGGCAGTGGCAGCACATCGCAGGGAACTGGCGCAAGCAGCCAGGGAAGTGGGAGTTCTTCTGCGGGCCAGACGGCAACCGGTAATCTGGTGACCAATCCGAGCGGTGCGGGCACCAGCGGCACCGACGGTTGGGGCGCAGCGTACGCGCAGGGGAACACGCTGCAGGCGACGACGGTTGGCGGCAATCCGGTGTTGCAGTGGACGGTCAGCCAGGCGCTCGGACACAGCGAGTGGGTCGTGTACAAGCCGGCGGTTGCGGCGGGCAAGACGTACACGTTCAGCGTCCAGGTGTCGGGCAGCGGTCAGGTCCAGCTCGGGGTGTGGAACGGGGAATCTGTCGTGGCCGGCAACTTCGTGACCCTGACTTCGACTCCCCAGACGCTGACCGAGACGGTGACCATTCCGGCGGGAGCCCCCGTGCTTCCGAACGGATCGGCGCCGCAGCTGCAAGTTGTGGTGGCGGGGGATTCCCCGGCCACGGTGAACATCCAGAACGCGAGTGTGACGGCTGCTCCGTAATCAAATCCGTGCCTGGAGGGCGGCGCGCCGGCCCATGGGTGTCGGCGCGCCACCCGAATTGGCACATCCAGTTCCATGGAGGTGCATCGTGAAGATACCGCTCACGCAGTGGGAACTGACAGGCTCGTATTCGGGGTTTTGGGAATTCGGCCGCAGCATGGAACTCAACATGAAGTTGAAGGGCTTCATGTCTTGGATCCCTGCCTCCGTGCCGGGAAGCGTGCACTGGGACCTGTATCAGAATGGGATGATTCCCGATCCCTACTGGCATGCGAACGCGGTGGCGTGTGAATGGGTCAGCGAGCGGGACTGGCTGTACCGTACGGAATTGGAGGTCAGTGAAGACCTGCGGGGACGCAAGATCCGGCTGGTTTGCGAAGGGATAGATTACTCCGCCAAGATTCTCATAAACGGCAAACGAGTGGGCGAACACACAGGCATGTTCACCCCGGCGGTCACGGATGTGACGGCCTACGTGAATCCGGGAGAACGCAACACGCTGCTGATCGGGGTCAAGAAGAGTCCCGACGGTGTGGGACAATTGGGGTATACGAACGAAGTGGATCACCTGAAGAGCCGCTTTAGCTATAAATGGGATTTCTGTCCGCGTCTCATTCATATAGGACTGTGGAAACCGGTCTATCTGTGGGTGACCGGGACCAGTTGGATTGACGATGTTCACGTTCGCACGCACGTAAGCGAGCGGGAAGCCGTGGCGCACGCGACGGTGACGATCGAGAGTGAGCAGGGCGGGGAAGCACACATTGCTGTCCGGCTAAAAGCGCCTGACGGGAGCGTCGTGGGCCGCGTGTCGCGTGATATCTTCACAAGGCCCGGCATGCAAACGATTGCTCTGGAGCTTCCGATAGATCGCGCCCAGTTATGGTGGCCGAACGGATATGGCGAGCAACCCCTTTATGAAGCGCAGGTGAAGGTGTGGAAGACCGGCGAGGGCGAAAGGGAGGATCGGCCCTCCGACGAGCGGTCGGTCACCTTTGGCGTCCGTTCTCTCGAGTTCAGGCAGAATCCCGGCGCGCCTTCCGATTCCCTGGCGTATACGATTCTCGTCAACGGTCGGCAGATGTATATCAAAGGCTGGAACTGGGGTCCGGTCGATCAATTGTATGGCCGGGATTTGCAAGACCATTACGCACACATGATCGGCTTGGCGAAGGCGGCGCATGTCAATATGCTGCGCGTCAACGGCGCCGGTCCGATCGAGCGGGAGCTGTTTTACGACTTGTGCGATCGGGCCGGAATTCTGGTGTGGCAGGAGATGCCGCAATCGAGTTCGGGTTTCAATAACGAGCCGAGCACGGAGCCAGGATTCTTGCATCTTCTGCAGAGGACGATGCGTCATGTCATCCGCGAGAAGAGAAATCATCCCAGCCTGGCGATCTGGTGCGGCGGAAACGAGCTGACGGAAGGGGGACATCTACAGGACCGGCTCGTCCCGCTGACGGACCGCCATCCCAACTTGAGGATGCTGCGCGACCTGGTTTTGGATCTCGATCCGGAGCGCCTCTATTTGCCGTCGTCTCCCACGGGGCCGGAATTCAGCCTGGAGAAGACGATCGGGAGCAAGGGTGCGGCGCACGATGTCCATGGCCCGTGGAAGTACGGCGGCCTGCGCGGCCACTACGAGTTGTATAACCAGAGCGAGGCGTTATTGCACAGCGAGTTTGGGGCCGACGGCTTTGCGTCCTACGAGAGCCTGCAGCGCTTTCTGCCGTCCGAAGACATCGATCCCGCCAAGGCGGACTCGATGGCGTGGCTGCTACACGGGTATGAGTACTGGAATATCGACGGACTGTTGGCGGAGTGCTTCGGGAAACTGGACGACATGCACAGGAGGATCATGCTGGGCCAGTGGCTGCAGGCGGAGGGGATCCGCTACGGGGTGGAGGCGAATCGGCGGCGCGCCCCGAATTGCAGCGGGAGCCTGCTTTGGCAATTGAACGAACCGTATCCCAACGTGAGTTGCACCAGCGCGGTGGACTACTACGGCGATCCGAAGCTGGCCTACAGTTGGGTGGCGTTGGCCAACCGCCCCGTTCACGTATCCCTGCGCTACGACACGATCGCGCCCGCAACTGGCGAGGAGTTCCATGGAGCGGTGTTTCTGACTGCGGACATGCCCCTGCCGGAGTCCGCGGCGGTCACGTGGTCCATTCGCACCAGCGAGGGCGCCGTGCTGCGAGAAGAGCGCGTGCAGTTTCGCTGCACGGATCACTTGACGCAGGAAGTCTGCGACATTCGCTGGTTGGTGCCGGGCAACATTGACAGCTTCTTTGTCACCCTGGGTGTATCGGGACAGGCGGACGGGATGGGTATCGTATCGAACGGATACGCGTTTGCCGTTCCTTCTCCTGGCGGGGGGGAGCCGTCGCTGGCGGCGTTCCTGCGGATCCCGGAGACACAGGTGACATGCAAAGAGATGGTCCAAGACGAGAAAACGGTGCTGCGGCTCAAGAATGTCGGGCGGCATGTCGGGTTGTGGGCGCGAGTGGAGGGGAGGGTTGCGGGCCAACCGGAGCGCGTCATTCGGCCCATCGAGGACGGGAGCCTGTTGTTTCCGGGAGAGGAGAGGGACTTCGAGGTGACTGCCCCGGATGATTTACAAATAGAGTGGGGCGTATCGGGAGTGAATATCGCACACAGGAAGCCGTGACATGGGAGGAATGCGCCGGGCGCTCGAATTTGCGCGATGACCGCGCAGCCGGAGCGCCGCATCCGTGTGGGGGCCGATACGGGGAGGAATAGTGATGTCACATGTGCGCAGGACGAACCCGAAGCGCCGCTTTGTTTCCCCGGGGACGCGCAGTGCCGACCGTGAGGATGGCCGCACGCTCGCCGCAAGCGGTCCGCACCGGCAGCCGGGGACGGCGGTAGGTGCGCGACTTTCGTTTGGGCGTCTAGAGAAGGAACGGACAACAGTGGCAGGCGCCCAGGCAGAAAAGTTCTATGTCATTTCGCAGACGCACTGGGACAGGGAGTGGTATCAGGACTTTCAAGTGTACAGGACGCGGCTCGTGTACCTGATTGACGAATTGATCGCGGTGATGGAGCGCGACCCGGAGTACCGCTATTACATGATGGACGGCCAGACGATCGTGATCAACGATTACCTCGCGATCAGGCCGGAAAATAGAGACCGATTGTTGGCGTTGATCCAGTCCGGACGAATCGCCGTGGGCCCGTGGTATGTGATGCCGGACGAATTTCTGGTCAGCGGGGAGTCCCTGATCCGGAATTTGCTGACGGGCTTTCGACTGTCGCGATCATGGGGCGTGGAACCCCTAAAGTCCGGCTACATTCCAGATATTTTCGGTCACAACAGCCAATTCCCACAAATCTTGCGCGGGTTTGGCATCGACAACGCCGTACTCTTCCGCGGGTTTCACGGGGACGCCGATCCGTCGGAAATACGCTGGGAGGGCGCCGACGGAAGCGTTGTGATCGGCTTGAAGCTCGACGAGGACCGGGCGTACGGCGACTTCTATTTCTTCATGCGCTGGCCGTTTGTGGACCGGGATTTCGACTATGACCCGAAGGAATGGGTCGAGCGTGCCAGGGACATGATCGCGTACAAGCAAGAACGCGCCGTGGCAGGGCTGTTGGTCGGTTGGGACGGGGTCGATCACGCGGAGATCGAGCCGCGGCTGCCGGAGATGCTAAAGACTTTGAATGAAGCGGGTCTCGGCGTTGAATTTGTGCATGGGCATCTGGAGCATTATCTGCAGGCCCTGCGCGGCCGCCTGGAGGATCTGCGCGGCGGATCGGACGAGGGGCGCGCCTTGCGTCTCTTCAAGGGCGAGCAGCGGGCGCCGGGGTATCGCGGCGTGAATAACTGGGTTCCGCGCAACGTGTTGTCGTCGCGCATCCATTTGAAACAGATGAACGCACAGTGTGAAGCGTTGCTGGAACAATGGGCCGAACCCTGGGGGGTGTTCACCTCCTGGGAGGGCAGGCCCTATCCGAAGGGATTCTATCGCCAGGCGTGGGAGTACCTGATCCAGAATCACCCGCACGATTCGATTGGCGGCTGCTCGATCGATCAGGTGCATCGGGACATGGTGTACCGGTTTGACCAGAGCCGCCTGATCAGCGAGCAGATGCTAAAAGAGGCGCTGCACTATATCGCGAATCACGTGCAAGCCGATACTCTGCAAGGCGACCACACCCTGACGGTGTTCAATGCTTCGCAAACCGACATCGATCGGGTGATCGATGTGGCGTTGCGCCTGCCTCCCGAGTTTGCGCATGTCGTGACTCAGCCGGGCTCGGGGGGATCGCCGTTTCGGCTGTACGACGCGGATGGCCGGGAAGTGGACTATCAACTGCTGGAGGTGAAGCGCGGTGTCATGGAGCATCGGCGTCCGTACCGCGGCCTCCCGGAAGGACAGGTTCTGGACGTCTATCGCGTGGCTCTTTCCGGCAAGGTTGCTTCCTTTGGCTATACGACGCTTGGCGTCGCGAGGATCGTCTCGCAGGGGCCTGGACCGACCCAGTATGACGCTCCGCTCACCGCTCCGCTGCACCGGAATCCCCCCGGTTCGATGCAAGTGAGTGCGGACACATGGAGCAATGGGCGCGTGCGGATTCAGGTCCAGGGGAGCGGCGCCCTGACGATCGTCGATCTTGAGTCCGGGGCAACGTACGCGAATGTCTTGCTGTTCGAGGATGAGGCGGACATTGGCGATGGCTGGACGTCGGCGCCGACGGTGACCAATGAGGTGTATTCTTCGGTTGGGGCGCAGGCACAGGTCTCCGTGGTCTACGGCGGTCCGCTGCAGACCTGCATTCGCATTCAGATGGTGATGCGTGTCCCGGACGGCGCTCTTGCGGACGAGACCAGGCGCAGCGACGGTCTCGTGAATCTGCCGGTCACGACGTTTGTGGAACTGACGAAAGGGGAGCGGGTCATCCGCTGCCGCACGATTGTGCACAATACCGCGCGGAATCACCGCCTGCGCGTGCTGTTCCCGACCGGACTGGCCGCGGATCGGTACCATACGAGCACGCCGTTTGACCTCGTGGAGAGGCCGATCGAGCGTCCGGACCTGCGCAACCACCTGCAGTTGGACGACGGGGGCACGGCGCCGCACAACGGGATCGTCGCGGTGCAAGACGGCAGGGTCGGACTGGCGGTGTACAGCAATGGGTTGTACGAAGCGGTCGTACGCGACGACGGACTGCGCACGATGGCGCTGACGCTGTTTCGCAGCACGGGCAAGGAGGTGCTGAGCAGCGGAAGCGACGGCGGGCAGTTGCTCGGCGAGCGGGAGTTTGTCTATGGGCTGCGACCGTTTGCGGCGGACGGGGAGTGGCGGGACACGCTGTGGCGGGAGCGGCAGCAGTTCGCGGCGGGGCTGCGCAGCGTGACGCGCAAAGCGGGGAAGCCGCTGTATGAGACGCCGCATCGGGCAGACACGAATCTTCCAGTGTCCAACTCATTTCTGACGGTCAGCGGTGCGGGACTGGTTGTCAGTGCGGTGAAGGAAAGCGAAGACCGCACAGGTCACTGGGTGATTCGCCTGTTCAACGCGACCAGCCATTCCGTGCAGGGCACACTGACCTTCGACCGTCCGGTGAAGACGGCGCGACGGGTGAATCTCGATGAACAGCCGCTGGGAGACGTGCAATATGGCGGTTCGCAGGTCCACCTGGATGTGAAAGCGAAGCAGATCGTCACGGTTGACGTGACTGTGCAGCGCTGACGCAAAATCCCCTCCGACAGGAGGGGATTTTGCGTTCTCTCTACACCATCGAGAGATGAACACTCAACTCATCTCCCGGACTACCGTCGTGCCTGCCGCGAAAACCATTCTGAAAGATCCGAAGAATCGGGAGAAACCTGTTGACACCACGGGAGACTGGCCGTACAATTAATTTAATCGAAAATATTAATGATATTAAATAGATATATTTCATGCACGGAGAGAAATGGTGGCGATGCGCATGACGGAAGCGAGACCACTTCACCATCGAATTGCCGACGATCTCCGGCAAAAGATCAGGGACTCGGTCTTTAACGATCAATTGCCCGTCGAGAATATTTTGGCTGTGGAATATCGGGTGAGTGTGCCCACCGTCAAGAAGGCGCTCGGCCTGCTCGTCGATGACGGCGTGATCGTGCGCATTCGAGGCAAGGGCACATTCATCAACAAAGAGGGGATGCCTGCCCCTTCGAACATCGGGCAGGATCTCCGGACATCCAGCGGCGCCAATAAAGAAAGGCAGCCTGCCACGGCGCGGGTTGATGCAGAGGTCTCGCCTGGTTTTCGGGACAAACCGCCCATGGTCGGGGTGGTCTTTCCTGTAGCGCGGGCCGGGTTCGCCAGGCGGTTGTTGAGCGGCGTGCTGGAAGGGCTCTCGGAGAACGGAGTACACGGGGTGGTCGACTTTTCCGGCGGCAGGCGTGAACGGGAGAGTGAAATTGTCGCGAGCTTTCTTCGCGCCGGGGTGGATGGGCTGATCGTCTTTCCTGTGAATGGAGAGATCTACAATAAAGATCTTGTGTTGCTGTCGATTGAACGGTTTCCTCTTGTGTTTGTGGACCGGTGGTTTCCGGGCATCGACGTTTCGCGGGTGGTCGCCCAACATGCCGACGGGGTCAAGCAGGCCGTCCATGCTTTGCATAGCGCCGGGCACCGGGACATGGCGCTGGTGTCGGTGACGGCACAGTTTCCCGCTTCGACTGAAAGCGTCGTCGAGCGAACCAAAGGATTTCTTGAAGGGCTGAAGGAGAACGGGATCAACCCGGGCGATGAGGCGTTGTGGATCCGCGAGGTCAACGAAGGCAGCGCAGCCCAGGACGCCCAGGAGTACCTGGCGAGCCAACTGCGGCAACATCCGGAGGTGACAGCCCTCGTGGGCATTTCACCGACCGACGTTCCCATCGCCTTGAAAGCCGCCCGCCTTGCCGGTCGAAGCGTTCCGCAGGACCTGTCGGTCGCCGGATTCGATATCGGAGGCGAGTGCAGTGCCGTCGACGACCTGTTTGGCGAGGGGGCGGAGGAGTTCCCGGTGGCGTGGATCGACCAGTCGGAGGTCGCGATCGGCAGGGAGGCGGCCGGAGTGGTGAGCCGGTTGATTGCCGGATCCGGCGAGACGGAGGTGATCGAGGTTCCAACGACGTTTCGTTGGGGACGCACCTGCAGCGTTGCGCCGGACTCTCGGGGGCGGGATGTCCCCATGGTGGTCGCGGTCGGAGAATGGAAGAAATGATGGGTGTGGGCGTGTTGTGTCGCAGGATAGTCGCTCATGCGGGGATTCGGTTTTGCCTCAAAAGAAAGCGGATTCAGGTGGGGATCGCCGAATTGCACCGCGGCAGGATGCGGCCCGTTTCGTCAGCGCGCCGCGGATCAATAAGGAGGTGATAGGCCGGCGCAAGCGGGAGGCATCCCGGACAGGAAAGCCCTGTTGACGGGAGTGGCTAAGCAGCGGAGACTCCCCACACGCATGCAGCTGCAGCAAACACAAAGGAGGGTCAAGTCATGTGGATCTCAGACAAGAGAATGATGCGAGGCATGATCGCCGGAGGCGCTCTGCTCACGGCGCTGGCCGGGATCGGCGTGCCGGCCAGCGCGGCGGCGGCGGCGCCGCCGTTCAACCTCTACAGCAGCTGGAATACCAGTTGGACGAACAACGCTTTTGCTCCGAACTACGCCATGGCCAGCCTGCCGATGTACGCCGTCCTGCCCTTGGCTGTGCAGATCCAGCCGAGCGGCCAGTACGTGCCGCAGCTCGCCAAGTCGTGGAAGATTGTCGGGAGTCAGTTGCAGATCATGCTGCAGCCGGGCGCGAAGTGGCAAAATGGCGCGCCGGTCACCAGCCAGGACGTCGTGAACAGTTATCTGTTGGGCGCGACCGTGGGCTGGCCCTGGCCCGGTGTGGCGACCGGCATCACGGCGCCGAGCAAGCAGGAAGTCGTCTTTCAGTTGCGCAAATACGTGCCGGGCACGACCACCCCCATGCCGGCACAGAATGTCCTGTTCAGCATTCTGCAGAACCACTTCGTCGTGTCGCCTTCCTCGGTCTACGGGAAGTTCGCCACGGCGGAATTGAAGAGTGAAGTGGAGACCTACGCCCGGACGCTCCCGACCAAAGCGGGCGCCACGCCAAGCAAGGCGAACACTGCGGCGCACAACTTCATGATCCAGTCGGGGCAGGCGCTGTTGGCGTTTAACCCCCCCACGATTGTCGGAGACGGGCCGTTTCGGTTTCAGGCGATGAGTTCGGAGCAGATGAATCTCGTGCGGTGGCCGGGATACTTTGGCGCCAGCAAGATTCACGTGCCGCAGATCATCGCGTGGAACGACGGCAGTAACAACGCGGCCACAGTCCAAATGTTCGCGGGGAAAATGGATTACGGGTGGCCGGGGTTGAACGGGGGTATCGTCAACCGGTGGAAGGCAATGCCCAACCATTACTACACCACGGTTCCCACCACGGCGGGCGAGGCCTTCTACTTCAACAACCGATCCTACCCACTGAGCCTTGTGAAGGTGCGGCAGGCCCTGGCGTATCTGATCAACCGCCGCTCGCTCACCTTCGCGAACAACGGCTTCATGAAAGACATCGTGAACACCTATCCGACGGGGCTTCCGCACGGGCTGCGCACGCTCTACCTCGGATCGACGCCCGCGCAGATGAAGAAGCTGGGCTTCAACGACTATGCGCCGAACGCCGTCAAGGCGAAACAGATTCTGCTCTCCCTGCACTTTACGAATCGCAGCGGGACGTGGTACACGCCGCAGGGCAAACCGTTCACCATTTCGGTCATCAGCCCGGCGGGCTGGACGGGTCCTCAGCTCTCCACGAGTAACCTGGCGTCGCAATTGACCATGTTTGGCATCAAGACGACTGCCTCTTCGGTCGAGCAGCCGGGCTACTGGTCACAGGTGCTGCAGGGCAACTTCCAGATGGCGTGGAACTGGACCGGCTTCTTCAACGTCTTCCCGATTCCCTCCCTGGAATCCACCCTGCTCGCACAAAACTACGGCCCCCCCAACGCCGCTCCCTCGGCTCCGGGAACGATTGCGACCGTGGGGCTGGGATTTGGTCCGACGGTGAACATTCCGGGCATCGGGTACACCAACCTGGCGGAGTCGCTCATGACTGCCGGGTACGTGTCCGATCCCGCCAAGGTGCGCCAGCTGGTGTTGGACTACGCCAGGCTGGTGAATGAGGATGTACCGTTCCTGGCCTATGACACCAAGGCGTCCGAAACCTACTGGAGCTCCGCGACCTACACGGACTGGCCGCCGCTCGGCAACAAGACGCTGTGGGATGCGGCGGGTTCCAATCCGCCGGGGGCGCTGCTCCTGATGATGATGCAGGGCTACATCCACCCGGTCGGCTGATCAAGCTCGCTGACCGGGCGGGCGATCCGGGACGGGGGCAGGCCCATAAGAAACGCGGGAAGGACCGCTCCCTGATATCCCGTTGAGACATGTGGAGTGGGCGCCGATCCAGGAGAAAGATGCGAGTTTTCGCGTGCCGCTGCTCACGAGCCGACCGGGCACGGTCCCTGCCGGCCGCGACTGCCGGGCGATGGTGGAAAGCGTGGACCTGTTTCCGACCATTCCGGAAGCGCTCGACATTCCGGAAGCGCCGAGGACTGCGGGGAGAAGCGGCAGAAGTTTCTGGGACTTGGCGGCAAGCGACGAAGAACGGCCGCACGGCGACTGGGTGTATGGATCCGTCTCCAATGGAAAGGGGCGCATCTATCGCGACGCGAATTGGAAGCTGTGGTACGAGACTGAGAGGAGCGGAACGATCGCGGAACTGTACAATCTGGCGGACGATCCGCATGAGTTGCAGAACGTGTTCAATGATGAATCCTGCCGTGCAATCCGGGATGGACTCCTGCGCAAGCTGCTGGAATTCTCGATGACCTCGTTGCAGGAGACGGCGTCGGTCCTCTACCCGGACGGCAAGCAGGAACCGGGCTTCAACTCCCAATTTCGAACGCGAACGTGAAGGCAAAGGAGGGCCCCTGAACCTCATTTTCAAAAGAGGTAATTAATAGATCGGTTAACGTTAATCTTAGAACTTGAGAGGTGTACATCGTGAAACATAAACCAAACGTGTTGCTGATCATGTGCGATCAACTTCGGGCCGATGTTTTGGGCTGTTATGGGAATCCTCTGGTGAAGACTCCCCATATTGATCGGCTTGCGGAACAAGGTGTTTGTTTTGACCGTGCATACAGTGAAACTCCCGTCTGTATGCCTGCGCGGCACGGTCTGTTATCAGGGCTCCACCCGTTTCAACTTGGGTTAGTAGAGAACGGTCCTCTGAGCACCGAAATCACTCATCCTCTGCCGGAAATGATCCGAAGGCAAGGGTATGCGACGCTTGCCATTGGAAAAATGCATTTCTGTCCACCGAGAAGACACTATGGGTTTGACCGAATGATGCTGTCCGAAGAGATGTCAGGCCACATTCAGGACGATGATTTCCTTCAATTTTTGCAGGCTCGTGGGTTTGGACACGTGAGCCAGCCGCACGGGATGAGGAGTGATCATTATTATGTACCGCAGATATCTCCGCTTCCCGAAGAATTTCATACAACCGCTTGGACTGGTGCGCAAACCTGTGAGGCAATCCGCAAAAATCGCAATCGTCCATTTTTTATCTTCACCTCTTTTATAAAACCACACCCTCCTTTTGATCCGTGCGAGCCATACAATACGCTGTATCCGCCAGAACAAATTCCGTTGCCCATTCGCGCGGAGAGCGAACGGGCAACGGACGATTATCTGATTGACGTGCAGAACGACTACAAGGTTAACGGAATCGATCGTGTGACATCCGTTCAAGAAGCGCGCATTCGTGCAGCCTATTATGGCTCTGTCACACAGATTGATGTGCAGATTGGCAATATTTTACGAACATTAGAGAAATGCGATCTGGTGGAGGACACCCTTATCCTATTTACTTCCGATCATGGTGAAATGCTGGGCGATCACTATGCTTACGGAAAACGAACGTTTTACGAGGCGTCGGCGCGTATCCCGCTGATCGTCAGTCAGCCGGGAATCCTTCCAATGGGCAAGCGGCGTGAGCAACTCGCGATTCTGGAGGATATCTATGCCACCTTGCTGATCGCCAGCGGCAGCGAGGTTCCACCCGCTTCCTGCGGGGTTGACCTGCGACAGGCCATATCGAATTCAAGCACCCCTTTGCGTGATGAAATTTTTGGAGAAATTGGCCGCGGTCCAGCGGCAAAAATGATGTTGCGATGGGGAGATTTCAAGTATGTATATCATGTGAACGGCGGAGCGGAAACGCTTTTTCACCTCGGCGACGATCCTGATGAACTCCAGAATATCGCGACTGATCATCAGGATCTGTGCGCATATGCCAAGCGGCGGATGGAACGGCACTATAACGATTATTCGTTCACCGAGGTGCTTGAAGGCGCCGAACTGCTGCGTTTACCAAAGCAAAATCATACACCGCGCGGGTATCTTAATCAGTATCCCAAGTGGCCGCTCACTGTGGTGAAAGACTGAACGGGAGGGTAGCGCGTCATGACACAGAAAATATCTCTTACCAACCGGGACTGGGTCTTCGAGAGGCGGTCTCGCGTCCCCGGCGGCTGGGTTCGGGATCGCTGTGAACTGGTGTTTGAAGGGCTGGATTACTCGGGCGAGATCGGAGGATCCGTCAGCAGGCACCCGACCAACCGGATTGAGGTCGCGATTCTGGACACGGACGCCGGGATCTGCGGCACCGCGATCCAGACGGTGGGTTTTCGCGCGATCGAATGGGTGCGCAATGAAGGGGCTCCGGAGGACAGCCTTCCGTATACGTTGATGGTGAACGGCCGCCGCATCTTCCTCAAAGGGGTGAAACCCGATCCGGCTCTCCTGGGAGTTTTCCCACACGCCGAGTATCGTCAAGCAAAAACGGATCGCGTACGAACTGATCAAGTTCATGAACGACAACGCGTGGCCCGGATCGCTTATTGCCCAAGATCAATCCCTCTTCTATTCGACGAAGTGGTTCACCGACTGGCCGACGAAACGCTCGTTCTGGACGTTGGGCGGCGATGGGAGTGGGGAGCAGTTGATCGCGGTCGCGGAGGAACAGGGCTACATCCGGCCGGTGCACTGACCGGACGCGATCTCTACTTTCGATCCACTCGTTATTTGCTTTACTACAGAGGGTCAGACGGAGGCTCGTTCAATGAACACAGATCAACCATCTTTCACGAAAGTCTACGTGGTTTCGCATACCCACTGGGATCGGGAATGGTATCAGGCTTTCCAGGGATTCCGCACCCGCCTCGTGTACATGATCGACGAATTGATCGAAACGATGGAACGCGACCCGGAGTACCGCCATTTCAATCTGGACGGCCAGACGATCGTGCTGGGAGACTATCTGGAGATCCGACCGGAGAACGAGGCCAGGCTCCGCGCCCTCGTCCAGGCTGGCAGGATCCGCATCGGGCCCTGGTATGCCATGCCGGACGAATTTCTCGTCAGCGGCGAGTCGCTCCTGCGCAATCTGGCAAAGGGCGTCCGCATCGCAAGATCCTGGGGGGTCGAGCCGCTCGGTTGTGGCTACATTCCCGACATTTTCGGCCACAACAGCCAATTTCCGCAGATTCTTCGCGGGTTCGGGATCGATAATGCCGTCTTTTTCCGCGGGTTTGGCGACTGTCCCACGGCGGAAGTCTGGTGGGAGGGAGCGGACGGCAGCCGGGTTTTGGGATTGAAACTGTCCGAGGACCGGTCGTACTCCGATTTTTTCTTCGCCGTGCGCTGGCCGTTTTCCGATCGCGACTTCGCGTATGAGCCCGCTGAACTGATCCGGCGGACGAAAGAATTTCTGGCGTATAAGCGCAAACGTGCGACGACCGACATCACGGTCGCCCTGGACGGGGTGGACCACGTCGAGGTCGAGCAGCGCTTGCCCTGGATATTGAAAACGTTGAACGAATCGGACCTGGGCGTATGCTTCGTGCACGCCGACCTGGAGCAGTACATCGCCGCGATAAAAGGGAAGGTCGGCGATCTGCGGGTGTACAAGGGAGAACAGCGCGCGCCCGGCGACAAGGGCGTGAGCAACAATGTGCTGGCCAACACGCTGTCCTCGCGCGTCCATCTGAAGCAAATGAATCATGATGGCGAGACCCTGCTGGAGAAATGGGCGGAACCATGGGGGGTGTTCGCCATGCTGGAAGGTCGCGCTTATCCGAAGTCTTTCTTGGCGAAGGCATGGGAGTACCTGATCCAGAACCATGCGCACGATTCCATCTGCGGCTGCTCCATCGACCAGGTGCACCAGGACATGGTGGGCCGGTTCGACCAGAGCCGGTTGATCGGCGAACAGATGATCAAGGAACAGTTGGCCTTCCTGTCCAACCACATCGATGCGGGGGGCTCGGACGGCCAGTTCCTGCTGACGGTCTTCAACGCGTCGCAGGATCCGGTGGACGGGGTTTTCGAGGTGGAGGTCTCGCTGCCGGCGGGGACGGACGCCGCGGTCAGACTCCCTCTTCGCGGTTGCACGTCGTTCAAGATCTACGATCATGAGACCAACGAGGTTCCGTATCAGGTGCTGGAAGTGGAGAGAAACCGCGTGCAGAGGCATCGCTGGTACAGGGACATTCCCGGGACGGAGCTCGTCGACCGGTTTCGCATCGCCATAAACGGCCGCGTACCGTCTTTCGGGTACACCTCCTATGGGATCAGGACGTTGCCAATGGAAGGGCCGAAACACGGCGAGTACAGCGCGCAACGGATGTCGACGCCCGTCCGCTATCCGGGAACCATGGCGGTCGACGAGCATACTTGGGACAACGGCCGGTTGCGGGTTCAGGTGCAGCAAAACGGGACGGTCGCTGTGACGCACCATCAGACGGGTCGCACCCACGCGGGACTTCTTGTGTTCGAGGATGAGGCCGATGTCGGGGACGCGTGGACGCACGCGAGTCCCGTCACGAATGAGGTGTGCTCCACCTTCGGCGCGCAGGCCGACATTTCCGTCGTGTTCGACGGCCCCCTGCAGACGCGCATCCGGATCCGCAGCACGATGCGCGTGCCGCAAGAGATTGAGCCTGGGGATGTGCGACGCAGCGCGGCGCTGGCCGGTCTTGACATCACGACAGATCTGGATTTGCGGAAAAACGATCCCGTCCTTCGCTGCCGGACCCGTGTCCAAAACAACGTGCGCGATCACAGGCTGCGGGTATTGTTTCCGACGGGACTCCGGACGGATCGTTTCAAGACCAGCACGCCGTTTGACCTGGTGGAGCGAAGTGTCAAAGCCCCGGACTATTCGCAGTATCTGGAGAAGTTCAGCGGGGTCGTTCCGCACAATGGCGTCATCGCGCTCGATGACGGTCACGCCGGGTTGGCGATTTACAGCCGGGGGTTGTACGAAGCGGCGGTGCGGGACAACGAGCACAGGACGGTTGCCGTGACGCTGTTGCGCAGCGTCCGCAAGGTGGTCGGCGCCAATGACACGGACGGGGGGCAAGTGCTCGGGGAGCAGCAGTTTGTGTATGCGATCCGGCCGTTTGCGGCCGAAGACGCCGCCGCGGGTTCGCTGTTCCGGGAGCACCAACAGTTTGCGGGCGGCGTCCGGTTTGCGCAGCGCCCCTTGGAAGAGGTGAAATGGGAGACGCCGCAGCGGCGGGCGAGGGACCTGCCCAGGGTCAAAACCTATCTTCACGTGGATGGGCCGGAGTTGATCGTGTCCGCCGTCAAGGAAGCGGAGGACCGGCCGGGGAACTGCGTGGTCCGCCTGTTTAACGCGCGGTCTGTTCCCGTAAAGGGAACGGTCGCGTTTGATCGCGCCCTGAAGTCGGCGACGCTTTTGGACCTGAATGAAACCGTCGTCGCCGACGCGCCTTGGAGTGATCGCCAGGTGAGCGTGGAGGCGGGTCCGAAACAGATCGTCACACTGGAAGTCTCGTTTTTGTGAGAGGAGCGAGCGAAATCTCCGCTTTCCGCAGCGGGCGGCGTCTATCCGCATCGCCTCGGCGCATTGGACAATGACGCGAATTTCCCTGTCGACGTTCCCACCTACTATCAGCAACTGAGCTACATCGGGCAAAAAGCCGTCAGTCTGATCGGAGTCCAGACAGTATAAAATGGAGGTCGGAGGGACATTGAAGACGCAACGAAAAAACCAAAAACCCAATATCATCGTCTGCATGAGCGATCAATTGCGTCCTTTCGAACTGGGCTGCTATGGGAATTCGATGGTCCGCACGCCGCATATTGACCGACTGGCTGCACAAGGCGTGCGGTTCGATGTCGCCGTGAGTAACAGCCCGGTCTGCATGCCGGCCCGCTCCTGCTTGCTTTCCGGGCAACACAGCCGAACGTGTATCGGAGAACTGGGCAACGAGGTCAGCGTGGACGATAAGGGGCGCGCGACGATGCCGGAATATCCGTCCCCCCGCCGGGTATCCATGTTCGCTCCGACGTTGCCGGAGCAATTGAAAAAGGCGGGCTATAACACGGCCGCGATCGGAAAGTGGCATATCCAGTCAGCGCCGAACACACTCGGGTTTGACCACAGTGTCTATCCGTTTGTCCATCACCGGCATACCAATCAGACCTTCATCGATCACGACGGCAATACGGAGATCGTCGCAGGTTACAGCGTCGACCACGAATTGCGCGCTGTGGAAAGCTACTTTCGGGAGCACAGGGAAGATGAACAACCGTTCTTCCTGTACTACAATATTTCGCCGCCCCACATGCCCTTGGCGGATGCGCCGGAACGTTACCTGCAGATGTACGATCCGGACGAGGTCGCGCTTCGTCCCAATGTGTTCAAGGAGGGAAAGCCTGCGCACAACGAGGAGTGGTTCAAGATTTATCTATGGGATTTTTTGTACTATGATCAAAAGCTGCCCCATACGCTGACGCTGCCGGATGGATTCGACATCAAGCACCTCACGGCGCTCTATTATGGGGCGATCAGTTGGGTGGACGATTGTGTTGGTCGGTTGAGGCAGAGTCTGAAAGAGAGCGGTCTGGACGAAAACACGGTGATCGTGTTCTTGGCGGACCATGGGGACCATTTGGGCAGCCACCATCGCTTCAATAAAGGCACGCTTTTTGAGGAAGCCATTCGCATTCCGATGATTTTCCACGCTCCGGACAAGTGGGCGGCGAAGGAAAATCATTCGCAGGTTGCGCAGATCATCGACGTCTTGCCGACGCTCCTGGATATCGCCGGGGCCGAAATTCCGGATGCCGCACAGGGACAAAGCCTACGACCCATTTTGACGGGAGAGCGCCAGTCACTCAACATGAGATCCGCGATCATTGAAACGGTGGGCGGCTTCATCGGCATCCGCACGCCCACTCATCTATACGGGATGCAGTTGCAAAATGATTTGCGCCGCGTGGAGAATGAGCGGGTGTGTTATTACGACCTTGAACGCGATCCCTATCAGTGGAGCAACGAGGCGACGGACGGAGAACCGGACGGCGCAGAACTTGACTTGCGCGAAACACTGCTTGCGTGGCACCGCAACACGCCGTGGCTGGATGTGAAGAAGAGTTGACGAAGGTTGCCGTAATATCCCGTCGCCAGGGTCACGGTCCGACGGATGGCGTCCGGGAGCGAGTGGGCGGGGGCTCTGTCTCGATTTCACGGATGCGGGTGATAGGCCGGCGCAAGCGGGAGGCATCCCGGACAGGAAGGCTCTGTTGACGGGAGTGGCCAAGCAGCGGAGACTCCCCACACGCATGCAGCTGCAGCAAACACAAAGGAGGGTCAAGTCATGTGGATCTCAAACAAGAGAATGATGCGCGGCATGCAATGTCGGCCGGGTGGTCGATGTGTTGCGTGAAGAAGGGCTGCTCGACCATACGCACATCGTCTTTTTCAGCGACCACGGGGACATGCACGGATCGCACGGACAGTTTGAAAAGACGAAACCATTTGAAGAGTCCATCCGGGTTCCCTTTCTTGTCAGTGGAGAACAGTTGAACTATAACGGACGCAGGAGAGGCGAGACCGATGTGCCGTTGAATCACGTGGATGTGGCCCCGACCACCCTGGGACTGTGCGGTATCGAGAAGCCGTCATGGATGGAGGGAACAGACTATTCACACCTGAGACTGGCGTCGCGCAAAAAGGTGGAGGAACCGGATTCCGCCTATCTCCAGTACGTGATTCCCGTGGGTTACCCTCACTGTATGGACCGGCCGTGGCGAGGGGTTGTCACCCGCGACGGCTGGAAGTATGTCGCTTTCGAGGGGGTGCCGTGGCTGCTGTTCCATCTGAACGAAGACCCGTACGAACTTGTGAATTGCGCCCACAACCCGCTCTATGCGGATATCCGGCGCAGGCTGAACAATCGGTTGAATGAATGGATTCATCAGACAGGCGATCAATTCGAGGTTCCCGCATTGTGAGCTACATCCGGCCGGTGCAGTGATTGGCTGCATCGTCATGGCTTCATTTGCGGTGGAGTGGCTCCGCGAGGCGGAGGCATCCATCGCGATGAGGACGGAGGCGTCGCCTTTCCCGTCGCCCCCTTCAAGGTCGTCAGCGTCTGCGTGGAATTTGCAATTAATTACAGTGGGCGGTGCTTCCTTCAAGCCATATGGGCGAAGTCCAGAATGCTTCTCCATTCGCCAATAGGATGCGGCAGTACCAAAATTCAGATTCTTGGTCTCTTGCGTCAGTCCATCGATACTGAAAGGACTTTTCCTTAACGTGTGCCTGGTGCACCGTCTCCCCGCACTTGACGATTTGGACGCTTGCAATTTCTTCGTTCGTGTGGACCTGCAGGGAGAAATCAGCAAGATCTGCATGAACAACGGAACCTACGGGTTCATTGTTGCAGGTAAAAGAAATATCCGCCCCCGCACCAGAGGAAGCATACGTTCGGCGACTTTGAAACGCCTCATAAAGCGCCTCTCGTGTTAAAGCTGTGACCTCCGCGCCGCCTCTGGCCTGACCGGCATGGTCTCCTCCGCCGATGAATCCGAGTTTATACCCTTGGTTGAGGGCCTCTATGACCCAAGCATTGGCATGGTCGGTTTTCAAAAACGGGGTGGAGCCATACACTCCGGGCTGTTCATGCTGTCCGCGATAATCCTGAAAAATCTCCACGACGGGAACCATGCGCTCATCATAAAAGCTCCAGTTGTAGGGATGCATCCGGTCCGCCGTGTGATGGGGAATGGTGATGACTCGCTTGCCCGCGTAGGTCGTCCACAGTTTCTTCAAACTCGAACCGCCAGAGTGTCGATCCGTTGGTGGCAAGACGTTCAGTCTCTCGTCGCCGAGAAAGAGGCAGTTCACGTGTCCGAACGGACCGTTCTCATGGGTGCACCGCTCTCCGGAACCGGTCCATTCATAGGCGCCAAAGGCGATGAATTCACCTGGGAAATAATAATAATCGGCCATCTTCTGAATGATGTGTTCTTCCAGCGGTCCATGATTGTAACAATGGTCCGTGATGCCGCCAAAATCGGACTTCTGCACATCTTGAAAGAAGCGATAATTCACGTGGATATCCTGGTCGAATACTCTTTGGCAAATGGAAATGCTGGAATGACAGTGTGTTTGTCCCCAGATCAGCTTCTTGCCGGATGGCCTCTCATCCGTGTGATAGGATTGCTCTTCAATTGACGGGATGGGAATGGGCGAGACGGTATGCGCAACGAGGGGAACCTCTGTCTTTCCCGCGGTCATGGACTGCAATTCCAACAGGCTGAGTGCAATGGTATTGGCTGTGTCAAACCATTCCGGGAACTTGCGGTGATCGATCACGCACGCCAGTCGAACCGTGTTTTCGCTCACCGCGAGACTCACGTTCTCCTCATGCCAGCCGTGTTCCACGATGCGCCGTGGCTCTGTCCACCCATTCGGTCCGAGTGTTGTCACCGAGATGTCCGGTCTTTCATTTCTGCGCTGATCATGATCGTACTTGCGATAAAAGATTTTCACCGTGCCATCTTCCAACTGGACGACCGTTCCCCGCTTGGCGCCAATGGAATGCTCCACCGCGAAGGCCTCGACATTTCCGCCGCGAGCGTGGGCAGCGGCATTCGTCACAGGCATCATGAGCCGGTCATTTTCATAAATGCCCGCGTACATCACGGGCAGACGCGTGAAGACGTCCTGCCTGCCGCGATACTGATCGTGTTGCAGATAGGACCGCTCGAAGTTGGCGTTGTGGGTGAAGCTGGTCCAGCAGATCCAGACGCCTCCCTCCTGTCTGGCGCTGATCGATGGCCAATAACTGACCCCGGATTGGTCGCTGATCCGGACAGGCGGACCCACGCGATTCCCGGCAGCGTCCATCTTTTGCAGCAGGATATGATAGTTGCCGTGGACAAACGCTGAATAGACGACGTGGACCATCCCGTCCCGGGCCCGCGCCACATGAGGGTCGTACGCAGGAATCGCAGGATCAGACACCGGAATATCCGCGACCCAGCGATCGTCCCGACAATACGCAGCGTAAATGCGAGTGTTCTTTCCCTGTCTGCATTCATACGCAACCCATGAGTCCGCGGCATCCGTCCTTACTTCACCCCGGAGCGAGGCGATCCTGCCGTCGAGACGGCTGATTCTTGCAATATCCATTTCTCCTGAATCGTTGCGGCTCGCCGCGAACAACGGCCAGTCTCCACTCTCGACAACGGCGGAGAACAGAACCTGATCGTGGCAAATCAATGGGCACTGAATGTATTGGTCCGAGTGGACATCCTCCACTTGACCACTGCCCATGTTCTTGATCTTCAGTGTCTCGATGCCGTTCTCGATCTCAATCCAGCCGCAGGTTGCGGTTCCTGCGAATGTCCCGACGACGGGACTGTAAGCCGACACCTTGTCGGCTCTTCGAAACGAAAACAGAGCGGCTTCGCCGTTTATTCTCACACACGTCACCCCATGAGTTCGTATGATCTGGATTGGCGGGAATGTATGCAATAAAACATAATGTCAATGTTTTCGCAACGGCACAGGTTGGATCACGCTCTTCATTCAACACGGCGATGCGACAACAGATGAGGTAAACAACTCAAGTTTCGCACCCTAACAGCGCTTGTGGACCGCCTTGATCGGTTGAATGTCGGAAACCCGCACGACTGAGGAACGACCCCGTACGGCCCGGGGCGGCGCCTCGTTGGCGATCGCATCGGCTTCGCGAGCGCCGGGATTGAAGCGCATGGTCTGAATCCGCACGCTGTGTGGTCCATGGCGGAGGCGGGGATCGATCACGGAAGGGCTCAATATCCGTCGATCAAGCGTGCAAACACGAGGACGATCAACCGCTGGAGGTGAACGGACGACGACGGCATCGAGTCCGGGGCAACGTATGCGAATGTCCTGCTGTTCGTGGATGAGGTGGGCATTGGCGATGGATGGCCTTCTGCCTCTGGAATGCTCGCTCTTGTCGCTGGTTGCCGGATGCGCACAGTTGGGCGAAAGTCGCTGCAGAAATAGCCTCCTCTTCATACGATTACATTACGTTCAATCTGTGGGAGGGTGAAACGATGGGTGAGACTTTTGGCGGGTACACTCGCTGGGCGGTGGTATTCCTGATCATTTTCGTCCTGTTCATTCTCTTGGTGCCGTATGGCGGCACAGCCTACTGACCAGGCGACTTGCGCCGATTGTGACTCGAATATGGGGGTGGCGGATCAATTGTCCAACATGAATCCCGACGCACAACTTGCGGCATTTCCACGGATCTCGATTGGAGCGGGCAGCGCATTTTCTTTCGGGCCTGCGCAGGCAACCGGAGCGGGCTTTGCAGTGCCCGGGGCCGCGGCTGGTTTTGCTCAGGCTGCCTCCGGTCCCGGAGGGTTTGCGGCGGGGGCGGGGTTTGGAGCGAGCATTGGCGGATACCGTGGAATCGGCGGGCCATATCCCATGGCAAGAACAATGGTCATGGCGCCGCCCTATGGCGTCAGACGAACGGTGATTCGCTATTTTTGAGTGGAGTTGACCAGATAAAGGCGGCGCCTGGCGCTGCTTTTTCTGGTTGTCACGATCGCACGCATGACGACAGATGTCGGGCAGGGAGCATCCTTTCATGACTGTATATACCAACTGGTTCGTGGTGTTTCTCATTCTGTTTCTACTGATTGTCGCGTCGGACTGTTATTACGCAAATCCGCGTGGGATGAAGGCGCCCTGGCCAGGGGGAAGAACCTTCAAGGTCAACCAAGGGAACTTCGGACCCTTCAGTCATGATATTCCATACACATATTACGCCTGGGATTTTGATTTGCCTCTGTACACGCCGGTCGTGGCTGCGGCGGCCGGGATAGCTGCCGTAGTGGACTACCAGGATGATGGGTACGGGAACAGGATTCAGGTCCGACACAGTAATGGGACTTATTCTCTCTACGCCCATCTCGACTCGTTTGGTGTTTATCCGGGGGAAGAGGTCGCTCAGGGAGAGATTATTGGCCGTTCAGGAATCACCGGGTACACCAATGGACCCCACCTGCATTTTTCAATTGTCGACAAGGAGAATTATAGTCTACCTTCAATATTTTCCGATATTGGAGTGCCCGTTCAAGGACAGTACTGTACATCTCGAAACTGGATTCCACAGACTGGACGCTAGCCAATCAAGATTTGCGCTCCGATTCTTCCCAGTCTCTTGACAACATCCCGTAGACCGCGTGGTCAACAAAATGGTCGTACAGCCATTCTGCCTCGCGCCTGCAGCCCTCCAGCACAAATCCCAATTTTTCCGGTATGCTCCGGCTCCTGTGATTCGTGACGGCGCATTGAATTTCGACTCTGTTCAGATGATATTCATGGAAGGCGATATCCATCAGGGCGCGGCAAGAATTCGTGGCCACGCCACATCCCTGGTGTTTCTCGCCAATCCAACAGCCAATGCTCGTGGAACGGTTGTCCCAATCGACTTGGTGGAAACCAATCACGCCACTGAAATCCCCTTGGCGCCAAATTCCCGCCCAGAATCCATTGTTGGCTGCGAATTGATTGATGGTCGCCTGAATAAACGACCTTGCGTCATCGACGGTATTCATGTCGTCAATCCAGGGCAGCCATTCGCGAAGACTGAGTCTGGATTCATCGATCAGAGACATCATGTCGTCCGCGTGATGGGCCGACAACAGTCTCAAGTCCATTTGGGCTGTCACGTCATGATGGAACACATTCATCTCTCCCCGAAACCGTGATCGGCGCCGTGCGCGTGTCCATGTCGACCGTGATCGGTCTTTGCAATGTATGCCTGAAGGCAGAATACATGCCTCCCCGCGCACGTTGTAACCTTCTTGGCTCTTGATACGAAGGGCCGGGCGGTTTTCCGACGGTCAGCAACATCAAGGCAGGTGAGCAAGTGGTCATCGCCGGCACGGCGCCTGCGCGGCAAGCGCCAGGCCGACCCGGCCGTGGAAGCGTTCGCATGGGGATGCTGCTGACAATGACCGCGGACATCATTGAAAGGGTTGCGCGACCGCCGGCCGTACAGCCGCATAAATCCGGATCTGCGGCGGCATCCGGCGCGCAATAGAATATCGCGGCGCGCCTTTCGCGCGGCCTGTTCAGTCCAGCCCACGATGAAAGTCGTGGGCTCTCGTTGTTGGATGCATTGTACATTATCGGTCTATCGTGATAATATTTCTGATGTAAGTTGTTTGATGCGGGGCATCGGGCCCCGGTGTGTCATGCCCGACGAATATCTCGTCAGCGGTCGGGCCGTTTCGCTGTGGTTCTATTCCCGATAGTTTTGGCCAGTAAAGTAAATTTAAGTAATTGTAAGCGGATTCGGTAGCGGAGGGCGGCGGATGCAGGCCGTGACGGTATCACCACAACCGGGATTGGGGTGGGCAAAATGTCCGCGCAACGCAGACCGAATATCATTGTATTCATGACGGATGACCAGGGATACGGGGACTTGTCCTGCATGGGCGCCACCGACTTTCGGACGCCCAACATCGACCGTCTGGCCCAATCGGGCGTGCGGTTTACGAATTGGTATTCCGCGAGTCCGGTCTGTTCACCTTCGCGGGCCGCGCTGCTCTCAGGCCGGTATCCCGTCAACGCGGGTGTCCGTTCGATTCTCGGAGGGCGTCGGACCACGACCGGCTTGTATCCGGAGGTGCCGACCCTTCCGTCTGAACTCAAGAAATTGGGGTATCAGACCGCGCTGTTCGGGAAATGGCACCTGGGCCTGGACGAGGCGTGCCGTCCGCACCGCCACGGATTTGACGAGTGGATGGGGTTCATGGCGGGCTGCATCGACTACTACTCCCACATCTATTACTGGGGCATGGGTGGGGACGTGAATCCCATGCACGACCTGTGGAAGAACGGTATCGAGTTTTACGAGAACGGCAAGTACTTCACAGAAATGATTACGGAGCATTCGGTGGAATACATTCGCAAGGCGGCGCAGCAGGAGGAACCGTTCTTTGTTTATGTCGCGTACAATGCGCCGCACTACCCCATGCACGCTCCGGGAAAATATACGGACCGCTTCGCGGACCTGCCGTGGGATCGCCAGATCATGGCGGCGATGCTGAGCGCTGTGGACGATGGCGTGGGCGACATCCTGGATGAGTTGGAGCGTCAAGGTGTGCTGGAGAATACGCTTGTGTTCTACCAAAGCGACAACGGCCCGTCCCGGGAGACGCGCAACTGGCTTGACGGAAGGGAGGACCCGTACTACGGGGGAACGGTCGGCATGCTCAAGGGGCACAAGTTCAGCCTGTATGAGGGGGGCATCCGCGTCCCCGGCCTCATGGCTTGGCCCGAACGGATACCGGCGGGTCAGGTTATCGATGAACCAGCCATGGCCGTGGACATTTTCCCGACTCTGATCCGGGCGGCGGGCGGTCAGTTGGACGGATATGAACTGGACGGGTACGACATTCTGCCGGTGGTGACCGACCGCGCCCCCACGCCCCATGAAGCGATGTTTTGGGAGATGGGACCGCAAACGGCGGTACGTCAGGGGCCCTGGAAGCTGGTGCTGCACGGGCAACTCGAAGAAGGCGCGCTGGTGGAGGACGACGTCCACCTGGCCAATCTCGATGAAGACATGGGAGAGAGGATCAATTTGAAGGACCGGTATCCCGAACTTACGGCGGATTTGAAGCGCAAAGCAGAACACTGGCGGGCAAGCGTCGATGCCGGAGGAACGGTCAAAGAGTTCTGATGCACAGGGGAGGGCGGTCAAATGAAGGTTGGCAATCTGACCTGCAATTATCTGCGGAATCCGTTGGGGGTTGAATCGCCGCATCCGCGTCTGAGTTGGATGCTGAAGTCGGAGCAAAGGGCGCAGGTGCAAACGGCCTACCGGATTCTCGCCGGCACTGACAGACGGATGCTGGAGGCAGATGAAGGGGATCTGTGGGACACGGGGGAAGTGGCGTCTGACCAGTCCATCCACGTCGTCTATCGCGGCGGATTCCTGGCGTCCAGACAGAAAGTCTTCTGGAAGGCGCGTGTCTGGGACAAGGACGGACACGCGTCGGAGTGGAGCGACATCGCTTCCTTTGAAATGGGGCTGCTGGAGGCGACCGACTGGATCGCGGAGTGGATCGGGCATCCCGGTGGAGGTACGGACGTCGACCGCGTTGTTCCCGCGCCGTTGTTCCGCAGGTCCATCGAGATAGCGGGGGAAGTTTCGGATGCAAGAGTCTACGTGTCCGGACTCGGCTACCATGAACTCTACATCAACGGCGCCAAAATCGGAGACGAGGTGCTCGCCCCCGGGTTCACCCGGTATGACCGGACCGTTCTCTATCAGACATTCGATGTCACAGATGCGCTCAGGCAGGGGCAGAATGTCTTCGGGGTGATCCTTGGCAACGGATGGTACAACTCCTTCACGACGGTCGTGTGGGACTTTGACAAGGCTGATTGGCGCGATCAGCCGAAATTCATCCTGCAGGCGCACATCACGTTTGCCGACGGTGAAGAGCAGATCGTGGTGAGCGATGGGGACTGGAGAGCGGCGGAAAGTCCGATCGTGTTCGACGGACTGCGCAACGGTGAGTTCTACGACGCGCGCGAGGAGAAAAGGGGCTGGAGCCAACCGGGATATGACGATCACGCGTGGACTTGCGCCAAAACTGTCAAGCGCCCTCTAGGCGCCAGACGGTCGCAACAGATGGCGCCGATCAAGGTCCGTCAAACGATACGGCCAGTCGGTCTTGAGGAAGTCAGTCCGGGCGCGTGGGTCTATGATTTGGGGCAGAACATTTCCGGATGGGCCCAGATTCGCGTCAGTGGAGCCGCGGGAACCACGATTACGCTGCGCTACGCGGAGGAACGTAAAGCGGACGGGAACGTCGACATGGCGCAGAATGCGGGTTTTATCCAGAGTGGAGAGTTTCAGACGGATCGATACACGCTCAGGGGCGAGCAAGGGGCCGACGAAATATGGGAACCACGGTTTGTCTACCACGGGTTCCGCTACGTTGAGATGACAGGCTTTCCCGGGAAACCAACGCTGGAGACCCTGCTTGGCCGGGTTGTCCACACGGACTTCGCGTCGATGGGCGACTTTGCCTGTTCAAATGGCCTGTTGAACAGGATCCAACGCGCCGCCCGGTGGTCGACGCTGACCAACTACCATGGGATTCCGACCGATTGTCCGCATCGGGAGAAGAACGGTTGGACCGGGGACGCCTCCGTGTCGGCGGAACAGGTCCTCCTGAATTTCGATCCGATGACGGCTTACGCGAAATGGATGCAGGACTTCAAAGATGTCCAGCGGCCGGATGGCCAGTTGCCCGGCATTGTCCCGACGGGCGGCTGGGGGTATGGTGTCGGGCCAGCCTGGGACAGCGCGCTGTTCCTGATTCCCTGGTACATCTATGAATACTGCGGCGACGCCTCGGTGCTCGGGGATGTGTACGAGAATATGAAGACATACCTCGGGTTCGTGATGTCCAAGTCGAGCGAATATCTCGTCGAATTTGGACTCGGCGACTGGTGTCCGCCCACGGGTGCGCCGGACAGTCATGAGTGTCCGAGCGTGGTGACGAGCACGGCGTATTTTTATGTGGACGCCGACATCGTCGCGAAAACGGCGGCCATCATCGGAAAGCCGGAGGACGCCGCGCAGTACGGCGAGTTGGCGCAGCGCATTCGCGAGGCTTTTCGACAGAATTTCCTTGAGCGCGCGACCGGGCGTGTGCGCGGCGACTGTCAGACCTCCCTGTCCTGCGCACTGTATCAGGGACTGGTGGACCCTGAGGAGCGGGAGCTTGTATTGAAGAACCTGGTAGACGCGGTGGAGGCGAAGGAGCGGCACATTGACGCGGGGATGCTCGGCGCGAAGTACGTCATGCATGCGTTGACGGATCTGGGGAGGGCCGACCTGGCGTACGATATCGCGACCCAGACCACGTTTCCGGGTTGGGGACACTGGCTGGAGCAGGGAGCGACGACCCTCTGGGAACGCTGGGCTGGGGATGGTTCGCGCAACCATCACATGTTCAGCGATATCAGCGCGTGGTTCTACAAGGGCCTCGCCGGAATCCGTCCGGATGTCCGCGAGCCCGGATTCAAGCATATCCGGTTTCGGCCGAACCCCGTGCCGGGATTGGAATGGGTGCGGGCGCATCACGAGTCGATGTACGGAAGACTGGAGTGCAACTGGAGGACAGACCGGGACCTGCTCCACGTCGATGTGGCGGTGCCCGTAAACTGCCATGCGACGCTCGATATGCCGGAGGGTTATACGGAAGGGCTTCTTGAAGGCGGTTCACCTCCGACAGGACTTGAAGTCGGCGCTCTCGATGGACGGGTCAGGCTGCATTTTGGTTCCGGCGAGTACCGTTTTTCAATCAGGCGACCTGAGATTTGAGTCCGCCATGTGCGGCGCGTCCGCACGAAAGCGATGATCCCACAGTCCGGTCCACCAACCGCCCTGCCCGGCCACTGCGAGTCGCAGGAGCATCTGGTCTCGGTTGCGGCGAAACAGATTCTGACCTGTCGCGTCTCGCGCGGGACCTCTCGATGATACAGATACGATGTCGGGCGACTGGGGTGATGAGCGCATGAAGCGCGGGAAAAGCGCCGGCGCAAGGACGGTCCGGCGCATCGCGGGACTCCTGGCGGGAGCGGCGGCGGTCGGCGCGACTTTGGCGACTGCAGGGACGGGAACACAGGCGATGGCGGGCTCGATCAACACGGATCATCAGAGTCCGCAATGGATGGTGCAGATTCTCTTTGACAGCGGCAGCGGCCTGCCCTGGACGCTGTCGACGTTTCAAAGGCTCTCCCGCGACGGCATCACGGGGGTCGAAATCAACATGAACTGGGCAGCGGTTGAACAGAGTCCCGGTCACTTTGACTGGAGCGTCCTGCAGCGGTACCTGGAGTATTGCCGTGAGACGCACCTGAAGCTGATCCCGATTTTTTGGGACTACGGGTATCCCGGAAATCCGCCATCCTGGCTTGCTGGTGGGAACGAGGTCACCAGCACCGGTGCGCCGGCAGCTGAGCCCGCGTTTTGGAGCAGGCGCGCATTTGCCGCCTATGCGGCGTATGTAGCGCGGACGCTCACGACCCTGGGGAGGTCGCCGGCGTTTGGCGGCGCCTATATCGCCTATGGCTGGCTCGACGCCGGGTATGGGCCCAGTTCTTCCGGCATAGCGGGCTACGCCCCTCAGGATGTCGCGCGGTTTCGCACGTGGCTGGCGCAGCGTTACGGGTCGATCGGCGCGTTCAACCGGGCTGCGGGGGTGAACTACGCGAGCTTCGCGACCGTTCCCGCCTTCATGCCGAAACAGGGGCACTTCTCCATCTACCAGCAGTTTCGCGCCTGGAGCTACTCGACACTGCTCGGCCGCGTGCTGGCCGCGGCGCGCAGGGCGAGTCGCGCACCCCTTTACATCTACTATGGCGGCGGCATGTCAGATGTGGGCATGCTGGGCAACCTGCCGGACGCCATCTTCCAACTGGCGCGGAGATACCACGCCGCCGTCACGATGGATACGGCAACCCACACGGCATTTGACGCACTTTTCGGCTTTCTGTCACAGACCTACAGAGTGCCCATACTGAACGAATGGACGCCCGTCCCCGGGTCGCGCGGCCAACTCGCCCAGTGGCTGGGGCAATACCCGCTTGAGGGGAGCTATCGCGCCGGGGAAGACTACTTCATCTATGGGGAGGGGGGAAATCAGCCGCCGTACTTCGCGGACACCTATCCGAGCTATCTGGCGTGGCGCCGTGTCCTGGCGCAGGTCCGCGGGGCGCAACCCTCTTTCACGGCGGGCATCATGGTGGGCTACACCCCAGTGCTGCACAACGACCTTGGCACGGGCATCCCGGGAGGGGTCTCATTTCTCGGCAACTACCTGCGCACCGTCCGTCCGGCCGCCAACGTCTTCACGGACTTCTCCGTCCTGAATGGAGCCGTCTCGCTCAGGCAGTTCCACATCATCCTGGACTGGAACAACGTGCTGCAGTCACGCCAGGTGAACCCCCGACTGGCGGCGGACGTGAAGGCGTTTGAGGCGCGCGGCGGCGTGGTCATTCCCGGCCCCGCCCTGGCAAATGCGAACCCGTTCGCGCTGCTCGGCGATCACAGCCTGTCTTCTCCCGCGGCGCAGCCGCTGCTCGCGCGCCAGGCGACAGCCGCGCAACCCGCGCTCGCCGGGATGGTCCCGTATGACCGCTACCTCTATGTGCGGTTGCCGCAGGCTGTCGTCGTGACGCCGAACGCTCCGCAGCTTGAGACGTACTTCTCTGTCGAAAAGGGCACTGTGTGGCTGGTCGCCGCGAACATCGGCACGACCGCATTCTCCGGGACGATAGGGCTTCCATCCACCGTTCTGGATCAGGTCATGCCGGGCGGCGGCGGACCCGGCGCGGCGCAGAGTCTGCTTGGATCGTGGCGACGTTCCGGGACCGACTCATGGAAGCTCTCGCTTCGCGGCGGGAACATCGCCGTGCTCACGATCCATCCGAAACGTTGATTATTGTTTGATTTTGATCTATTATAGCATTGTGGTAATTGGAATGTGTTTGATTGATGAAGGGCGTCGATGGTGTCCACCGACCTCTAATCCACCAGGAATGGGAGTGGCGCACGTTATGTCCAAGTTTGCCAGACTCAATCGTTTGTTTGCCGTTGACGGGAAGTGTTTCGACGTGGCGATTGATCACGGTTTCTTCAATGAACGCGGATTTCTCACCGGCATTGAGGACATGGAGCGGGCGGTGTCCGTTATCGTAGGGGCGGATCCGGACGCCGTGCAACTGAGTCCGGGCCAGGCGCCACTTCTGCAGAAGATTCCGGGCAAGCAAAAGCCCGCCCTGGTCTTGCGCACAGATATCGCGAATGTCTACGGCAGGGAACTGCCGCGTCACCTCTTCAGCCACCTGATCGACGAACCGGTGGAACAGGCGCTGCGGCTTGACGCGGCTTGCGTCGTCGTGAACCTGCTTGAATTGCCGGATCAACCGGAACTCTATCACCAGTGCGTGGAGAATGTGTCGCGCTTGAAGACCGCCTGCGAGAAATACGGCATGCCCCTGATGGTTGAACCGCTGGTGATGCAGGCGAATTCCACGAGCGGCGGGTATATGGTGGACGGCGACATTGACAAGATCCTTCCATTGGTCCGGCAGGCGGCGGAACTTGGCGCGGACATCATCAAGGCGGATCCGTGCGACGATGTGGCGGACTATCACCTTGTCGTCCAGGCGGCGGGCGGCAGGCCTGTGCTGCCGCGCGGCGGCGGCAGGGCGTCTGACGAGGAGATTCTGTCGCGCACGCACGCGCTCCTGCAACAGGGCGCATCAGGGATCGTCTACGGGAGAAACGTGATCCAGCATCCCCATCCGGACCGCATGACCCAGGCGTTCATGGCTCTCATTCACCGCGGCGCAGACGTTGCGCAGGCCATGTCGATCGTTCAAGGACAAGGAGCGTGAGTAAAATGGCGGATCGGGATCTTCGCTTTGGCGTTATTGGGTGCGGATTGATGGGCCGCGAATTTGCCAGCGCGGCGGCGCGCTGGCTGCATCTGGAGGGCATGGGCGTGCGGCCGCGCATCGTCGGGGTGTGCGACACGAACAAGGCGGCGACGGACTGGTTCGCGCAAAACATTCCCGATGTCCGGCTGGTCACTCAGGATTATAAGGAGTTGCTGGCCGATCCGGAGATTGACGCGATCTACTGCGCGGTTCCGCACAACCTGCATGAATCGCTGTATACGGATATCATCCGGGCAGGCAAGCACCTGCTGGGCGAGAAGCCGTTCGGCATCGACCAAAAGGCCAATCAGGCCATCGTCGCGGCCGCCCGGGAGAGACCGGATGTGGTGGTCGGCTGTTCTTCCGAATTCCCCTTCTTCCCTGGCGCCTATCAAATCGCCAAGTGGGTCAGTGAGGGAGTGTTTGGCCAGATCGTCGAGGTGGAGGCGGGATTCTGGCACAGCAGTGACCTGAATCCGAACAAGCCGATCAACTGGAAGCGACGCATCGCCACAAACGGGGAGTACGGCTGCATGGGGGACCTGGGACTGCACGTCCTGCACCTGCCGCTTCGCTTCGGGTGGGCGCCGCGGTCGGTCCGCGCCCTGCTCAAAAAAGTGGTTTCCGAGCGCCCGGATCACGAAGGCCGCATGGTGCCGTGCGAAACGTGGGACAACGCGGTGCTGGCGTGCGACGTAAAGACAGGAGATCAGGAATTCCCCATGATGCTCTCCACGAAGCGGGTCGCTCCGGGGCACGCCAACACGTGGTTCATTCGCATCGTCGGGACGGCATTTTCCGCGGAATTCAGCACCAAGAACCCGAAACAGGTGGCGTACATGCCCTACGCACCCGGTGACGCACAGGCCTGGCGCACGCTCGACGCGCCCTATGAATCCGCGTACAAGACCATCACGGGAGGCATATTCGAGTTCGGTTTCTCGGATTCAATCCTGCAAATGTGGGCGGCATTCTGTGATGAAGTGGTGCACGGGACGGACATGACACAGCCGATGCGCTGTGTCACATTGGATGAAGCGGCAGCCAGTCACGCGGTTTTCACCGCCGCCCTGGAATCGGAGCGGACGGGCCAAACCGTGCCCATTCTGTAGTTCGGGAGGAAGAATCATGCGAATCGCTTCCTCGACGGCGGTTGTGGCGGGGCACATCTGCCTGGATATCATTCCGGCGATCTCGCACCGCGGGGGATTTGAGCAGGCGTTTGCCCCGGGGCGGCTGTTGGAAGTGGGGGAGGCCGCGCTCGCCACTGGCGGCGCGGTGTCGAACACAGGCCTCGCGTTGCACAAGCTGGGAGTCCAGACGCGCCTGATGGGAAAAGTGGGCGACGACATCTTCGGCGGCGCGATTCTCGACATCCTGCGCGGCTTTGATCCGGAGTTGGTTGACAGGATGATCGTGAGCCCGGGCGAATCAAGTTCCTATACGGTCGTGGTGAGTCCGCCCCAGGTGGACCGGATTTTCCTCCATTTCCCAGGCGCGAACGACACGTTTGGCGCGTCGGATATTCACATCCCGGATCTGGATGGCGTGAACGTGTTTCATTTCGGCTATCCACCGCTCATGCGCCGCATGTACATGGACCATGGCGCGGAATTGGCGGCGATCCTGCGGACCGTCAAGGAGCGCTCGATCACGACTTCCCTGGATACGGCGCGACCCGATCCGCAGTCGGACGCCGGTCATGCGGACTGGCGGGCGATCCTGCGCAATGCGTTGCCGTATGTGGATGTGTTCCTGCCAAGCTTCGAGGAGATCGTGTTCATGCTCGACCGTGACCGCTTCGAGGCTTTGAAGCTGGCGGCGGGAACCGGGGATGTAACCGCGCTCGCGGACGGGCGGTTGCTGGGGGAACTGGCGGATCAGTTGCTGGCGTGGGGCGCCGCGGTGGTGGGCATCAAGCTGGGCGACCAGGGACTGTATCTCCGCACAGCTGCGTCTTTGCGCCGCAAAGGCGGAATGGGAAGCGGATTCCCGGACGATGTGGCGGCGTGGGAGGGCAGGGAACTGCTCGCGCCGTGTTTTCTCGTGGAGATGGTGGGCACGACCGGCGCGGGCGACTCGACGGTGGCGGGGTTCCTGGCCGCCCTGATTCAGGGCATGGCGCCGGAAGACGCCCTGACCCACGCGGTTGCGGTGGGCGCCTGCAATGTCGAAGCGGCGGACGCCACCAGCGGCGTGCAGTCCTGGGATGCGGTGGCGGAGCGGATGAACGCGGGCTGGAGGCGGCGTCCGGTCACGCTGTCATTGACAGGATGGGACTGGAACGCACAGCGCGCGGTCTGGATCGGGCCGAACGACCGCCGGCGCAACGTGGAAGGGTGAGGGTTGCCGATGCTGGAACGGCGCATGCGCGACGAATTGCAGGCGATCACCGGTGCGACGCGGCTTTGCGAGGATGAGCAAACGCTCGCCCTGTACAGTTGCGACGTCGCGCCCGGGGTTCAGTCTCTGGCCGACGGCGTTGTCTTTCCCGGCAGCACGCGGGAGGTCGCAGAGATCGTCAGGGTTTGCGCCCGGCACCGCACGCCGGTCACGCCGCGCGGCGGGGGGAGCAATGTGTGCGGCGGAGCCGCTCCCACACAAGGCGGACTGGTCATTGTCATGATGCAGATGAATCGACTGCTGGAGATCGACCGGGAGAATCTCACGGCGACGGTTCAGCCCGGTCTCGACGCGGGCGAGTTTCAGCGGCGCGTGGAGGAGACGGGGCTGTTTTATCCACCGTGCCCAAGCGGCATGGCGGTCCGCACGATGGGCGGGAACGTGGCCCTTGGCGCCGGGGGCTTGCACGGATTGAAATACGGAACGACGAAGGACTACGTGCTCGGGTTGGAAGCTGTGCTGGCGAACGGCGAGATCGTGCGGACAGGCGGCAAGCTGGTCAAGGACGTGGCCGGATATGATTTGACCCGCTTGTTGGTCGGATCGGAAGGAACGCTGGCCATCATCACGGAGATCACCCTGAAGTTGTTCCCGCAGGTGGCGCATCGCCGCGCCATGATCGCCGTTTATGCGCGGTTGGACGCCGCCGCGCGCACGGTGTCGGGCATTTTTGCGGAACGCATCATTCCGTGCACGCTTGAATTCATGGACCAGTCGACGGTGCGGGCGGTGGAACGCTTTGCGCCCATTGGACTGCCGATCGATGCCGAAGCGGTCCTCGTCATCGAGCAGGATGGCAACGCTGAACGGGTTGGGGCGGATTTGGCGCGGATTGGAGAGATCTGCCGACGCGAGGGCGCCGCTGACATCCGGGTGGCGAGGACGCCGGAAGAGGGCGCGAACGTGATGGACGCGAGGCGCAACGCCCTGTCCGCGTTGGCTTGCGCAAGACCCACGACCATCCTGGGGAACGCGACCGTACCGCGGTCGCGCATCGGGGATATGGTCGTGGAAATCAGGCGGATCGCGGCGAAGTACGATGTGCAGATCAGCACGTTCGGGCATGCGGGAGATGGAAACCTGCATCCAACCGCCATGACGGACGCGGACAATCCCGAGGAGATGCTCCGGGTGGAGCAGGCGTTCGCCGAAATCTTCACCGCGGCCGTGAATCTGGGGGGCGCCATGCCCGGGGACAATGGCGTGGGTGCGGTCAAGGCGCCGCATCTGCAGGGTCAGATGGGTGAAGCCGGGGTTGTGGTCATGCGCGGCATCAAGCAGGCGTTTGACCCGGACAACACCTTCAATCCGGGCAGGGTGTTCGCCCCGCAAACGCGGCGCAGGGTTGTGATCCAGCGGTGACGCGGAGCCTTGGAGCGGATTGACAGTTTCAGATCGAATGGAGGTTGTCTGATGGAGCGGGAACTCGCTTTGGAGATCGTGCGCGTCACGGAGGCAGCCGCCATACGCAGCGCGCGCTGGATGGGACGCGGACGCAAGGCGGAGGCGGACGAAGCGGCGACCACTGCGATGAGGGAGATGTTCGACACCATTCAAATGGAGGGCACGGTGGTGATTGGCGAAGGGGAGATGGACGAAGCCCCGATGCTGTACATCGGAGAGAGACTCGGTCTTGGCGGTCAGCCCATCCTGGACATCGCGGTCGATCCGCTGGAGGGGACGAATATCGTGGCGAGCGGACTGTGGAACGCGCTCTCCGTGGTGGCCGTCGCGCCTGTCGGATCGCTGCTTCACGCCCCGGACATGTATATGGACAAATTGGCCGTGGGCCCGAAAGCCCAGGGCAAGGTCAGCATACTGGCGTCGGCGACCGAGAATGCGCGGGCTGTGGCGGACGCCGCGCACAAGGACCTGGTCGATGTGGTGGTGGCGGTGCTGGACCGGCCGCGTCACGCGGCGCTCATCGAAGAACTGCGCAACATCGGCGTGCGCATCAAGCTGATTCCTGACGGGGATGTGGCGGGCGCTGTCAACACTGCCTTCGATGATACCGGCGTCGACATGCTCCTCGGCAGCGGCGGCGCCCCGGAAGGAGTCCTCGCGGCGGCGGCGCTGAAGTGTCTGGGCGGGGAACTTCAAGCCAGGCTCGTGATAGAGAATGACCAGCAATTGAGACGCTGCATGAAAATGGGCTTGGTGGATCCTTATAGGGTGCTGACCATGGAGGATCTCGTCTCCGGCGATGACGTCATTTTCGCGGCCAGCGGCGTAACCGACGGTGAACTGTTGCGCGGCGTACGCTACCTGGGGAATTCGCGAGCCCGCACGCATTCCGTGGTGATGCGGTCGAAGACGGGAACCGTCCGGTTCGTCGAGGCGATTCACGATCTCTCAAAGAAGCCCATCTAGGGGAACTGTGAAAAAGTCCGGACCGATCGAATTTCACAGTTCCCTTGGCGCCCGACTCGTTCTGGATGCGCGAAGGGCGGTGGCCGCGCTCGATGCAGGGGGCTTCAATACCGCTTCGAAAACGTGTATCGTAGACAGCGGGACAGACTCGTCGCGTGGCGTGCTTAAAGTAACGGTGGAGGAATTGCGCAAGCCGATTCACTGAGCGCGCGCCCGCGGGCGCCGGGGAGTTTCCCGGCGTCTATTGTGGCTGCCTCCGGATCTGTCAAGGAATGAAAGAGGGGCGTACGGCCGTGGCGAAAATCGGACGAAACGATCCCTGCCCCTGCGGCAGCGGCAAGAAGTTCAAGAAATGCTGTATCGACAAACCCGCATATCGTTCTCCCGCCGTGCAGTCCTTGGGGCAGTCAGGCGGAATCTCCGCTTCCCGTCGGGAGGGAATGCTGTCCAGTCGGAGTTCCCGGGCCATCGAGGAACTGATCACGCGCATGGCGAACCCTATGGATCTGTTCGGCGGACCTGTGCCGATCTCGCGCAGAGAGAGGAGGCTGACCGCAACGCGCGGGGGCGAAGCGCGTTGGACGGAAGACGCGGTCCGGGTCATGTCGAACGCCGAGATCTTTTCACATCTGCGGGCTCTTGGCATCGAATCGTCGGAGGAGTCGTTCTGGGCCATGGCCGTTTCTGGCGACTCATCGGAGCGGCTGTTCGAAGAGACGTGGGGGACGCGGTGGAATGAAGCCACGGACGACGACGCACTGTTTGCCTGGCTCGCGATGGACGTCCTGTGGGAGCGTCTCGTCCCCGACCGGGTGCGCATAGAGGATGTTGATCGGCGAATAGGCGCGGGATATGAGCTCTTGGAACAAGAAAGGAGAGCAGCCGCGCTGGAGACGTGGTGGGAAGCGTGGGAAAAGCTGAAGGTGTGGTTGGGGGACAAGCCAGTCCGGACGTTTGACCACATCGACGATCTTGCGCGCGATGGACTGACCGATTTTTTCATCAATTGGATCTGGGATTGCGACGAGGCATTGTCGAATGCCATGGAGGGCGATTCGACGTGGGCGAACAGGCGTCTGGAACTATTCGACGATCTGAGAAACAGGCTGGTGGACGAGGGTGGCAGTAACGCCGTCAATCTTGCCCGCGCGTGCGGAGAGTCGCTGTTCGCCTTGCGCAGGAAGGACGAGGGAGACGCGTGTTTCGCCGCTTTGATCGAGCAATTTCCGGACAACGTCTGGGGCTACATCGGCTGGGCGGATGAGTACAATCCGATATTCGCGCGGCATCCCGATTATGCTGACAAGGAACGGGCGCGGGAGATCTACAGGCGCGGTTTGGAGAGGACATCGGCGGAACAGGAGGACGTGATTTTGCGTCTGGAGAGGTTGGAGGGCGTGGAATGAGTTGCGGCGGTGAGGGCCGGGAAAGCCGAGATGATCCGGGGGGCGTCGCCGCGCCCAGTGCCATTGCCCCCATGCTCCGTCGCGTCATGGAAGCGACGTTGGTCTTAGACCCGAACAAGATCAGGGCCATTGGTTTCGTACCCAAATACCCGCGCCTTGAGACGGGACGCCATCACGAGACGTGAAGTCTCGTCACTGCCATTACGCATATGGAAGAGCGCCCTCGCGCTGCGCGGGGCGCTGATCGCGGGCGGGGGAATCAGCGCCGGCAGACGCGTCAACCGACGGTGAACGTGTCGGCCAGGAGCGCCCAGAGTTGCGGGAACGTCTGCCCGAGCACCCAGAAGCTCACACCGCGCAACTTCATCTGATAGACAAGGTGGAGCTTGGCCAGCAGTGATTTCGCGTCCTCGTACCACACTTCGTGATCCTGCGATCCGCTGCGGTAGCGGAACGTCGGGCTGGCGGACAGCGGGTGAAAATGCACAGCAACGCCGTTTGTCACCGCGAGATTCTGCGCCTGGCGCGGGGAGAGGCCCGTGGCGGGCGGGCTGTTCGGGTCGTGCGGCAGAGTCCAGTCGTAGCCGTACGTCGGTATGCCCATCAGCAGTTTTTCTGGCGGAATGACGGAGACGGCGTAATCCAGCACGGCCCGCACCTGGTCGAGCGGGGCGACGGCCATGGGCGGGCCGCCGACCCAGCCCCATTCATACGTCATCAGCATGATGAAGTCGACCGCACCGCCGAGCGCCTTGTAGTCGAATGCACCCATCCAGGCGGCGTCTGGCTCGTCATGCGTTTTCGGGCCAAGCGCGATCGAGACGGACTTCCCCTTCGGGTGCAGCGCGCGATGGAGTTCGGCGATGAAGTCATTGTACAGCGGCCGGTCGGTGGGCAGCATGTGTTCAAAGTCGATATTGACACCGTGATAACCTCTGAGTTCCAGCGCCCGGTCGATGGCGTCGATAACGCCGAGCCGCTTGGCCGCGTCGGACAGGATGCTCCGCGCCAGGTCCGGGTTGAAGTTGTGACCGTCAAAGTTGGTGACAGACAGCAGGGGCGTCACGCCAAGCGCCGACATTTCGGACAACGCGCGCTGATCGGGCGCCGGCGTGAGCGAACCGTCGAAATTGACGTGGTAGCTAAAGACGGTGACGAGCGACAGGGGTTTGGACTCGGCGAGCACGCGGCTGTTTCCGGCGGCCGACGGGATCAGGTAGCCGTTCGCCGCGATTGTTCGCTTGGGGGCAACCAGCGTCGGCGTCCACAGAATCTGGCCGACAGAGAGCGGTGCGGTGGACTCCAGACCGTTGACGGCGGCCAGGATGCCCGCCGTCGTTCCATGCTGCTGCGCGATGGAGGCGAGCGTCTCTTTCGGGTGCGCGCGGTGTGCCGCCAGCGTTGCGGGCGGGCCCGGAACGAGCAGGTTCAGGCCGACAGTCAGCGCTGCGCCGGACAGTCCATTCAGCTGTTGCAGGCGCATCTCCGTGGATCCGACAGCCAATGCGATGGACCTCAGGGTATCTCCCTTTTTCACCATGTAAACCAGCATTTTCGGCACCTCGCCCCGTGGAACCTGCCAATACCCTACGGGTATGCGCGCAGTCCGCGACTTATGCGCCGGCGCGCATGCCGGCCGGGCGGAGGCGGCGCCGAGCGCGTGGAAGATCCCGGTTGACTGACTTGGCGTGCGTGCTTTAGTATATTAGCGTGATAAAGGATAGCGCAAGAATACGGGAGGTGCCGCTGTGGGGCGTGTGAATCGCTACGTTTGGAGCCGCGCGACGGAAGAGGACAAGCGCAGGGTGATGCGGCGCGCCGCGGTGGACATCTCCGGACAGTTGCAGGTCGTGGAGCCGATTGTCCGGGATGTGCGCGAGCGCGGCGACGAGGCGCTCTTCGAGTATACGCTGCGGTTTGACGGAGTCG
>JAKACR010000279.1 GCA_021821225.1 Bacillota bacterium
ACAATGAAAGACAGTGCGTCCACAACCTCTCCGTTTAGCAGGACATCCAGTTTGACTAGATCGGACGGGCGATACCCGGTGAACTCGTAATCGAGCGACGCATACCCTCTCGTTCCGGATTTCAGTCGGTCGAAAAAGTCGTACACGATCTCTGTCAGCGGCAGTTCATACATCAACGTGACGCGCGCCGCGTCAAGATACTGCATGTCCACAAAGACGCCGCGCTTCTCCTGGCACAGTTCCATGACCGATCCGACGAAGTCCTTTGGAACGATGATCGACGCTTTGACAAACGGTTCCTCGACGCGCTCGATCTTCCCTATCTCCGGCAGCGCGCTCGGGTTGTCGATCTCCACCGTTTCGCGCGCGGTCGTGTACACGTGGTACACGACGCTCGGCGCGGTCGTGATGAGCGTCAGTCCGTACTCTCGCTCCAGTCTCTCCTGGATAATCTCCATGTGCAGCAATCCGAGAAACCCGCAGCGAAAACCAAAGCCGAGCGCGGATGAAGTTTCCGGTTCATAGCGCAGGGCTGCGTCGTTCAGCTCCAGACGCTCCAGCGCCTCGCGCAATGCGCCGTAATCCGCCGAATCGACGGGGTACATCCCGCAGAAGACCATCGGATTGATGCGGCGGTATCCCGGCAGCGGGGAGGCGGCCGGACAGGCGGCGGCCGTGATCGTATCGCCGACGCGCGTGTCCCGGATGGCCCGGATGGCCGCCGCGATATAGCCGACATCGCCCGCACGCAATTGTTCGACCTGCGTCTGCCGCGGCGAAAAAACGCCCACCTCAACCACGTCAAACTCAGCGCCGGTCGCCATCATCCGTATGCGCGTGCCTAGCCGCACCACGCCATTGACGATGCGCACGTAGACGATCACACCCCGGTAGGCGTCGTAGTGCGAGTCAAAGATCAGCGCCTGCAACGGTTGTTCGGGATCACCCGCCGGCGCCGGGATCTTCGCCACGATCTGCTCCAGGATCTCTGCGATGCCGACGCCCGATTTGGCGGACGCCAGCACGGCGTCCGAGGCGTCCAGCCCGATCACATTCTCGATTTCACTCCGCACCTTCTCCGGTTCGGCGGACGGCAGATCGATCTTGTTGATGACGGGGACAATCTCAAGGTCGTTTTCCAGGGCGAGGTACACATTGGCCAATGTCTGGGCTTCAATCCCCTGCGCGGCGTCCACGACGAGCAACGCCCCCTCGCACGCCGCGAGACTCCTGGACACTTCGTAGGTAAAATCGACATGTCCAGGGGTGTCGATCAGATTCAGCGTGTACAGACGTCCGTCGGCGGCGGGATAAGAAAGCCGCACCGCCTGAAGTTTAATGGTGATGCCCCGTTCGCGCTCCAGATCCATCTGATCCAGAATCTGTTCCTGCATATCCCGCTGTGCGATCGCGCCCGTATATTCGAGAATGCGGTCCGCCAGCGTGGATTTGCCGTGATCGATATGCGCGATAATGCAAAAATTACGGATGCGAGAGATATCGCCTTCTTTTGTCAATAATATCCTCCCCAAAATCCACACTGTTCTACTGTAGGCATTTTACGATACAGGCGCGCGCGGAAGCAATTTCTTGCCCACCCTCACTCACCGCCCGTCAATGGAGTGCGGGGAGGCGAGATCACCGACGGTCCGGGACGACTGACCGCTTCGTGAAAAGCGTTCGTCAGCAGCGTGTGCACCTCACGGGTGAGCAACACGCCGAAATCGACGGCGTCGGCCTGGATGAACGGATCGGCGGGGTTGCCCACGCGCAGCACAGCGTGGTCGGCAGCCTGGGAAAAGGTTGTCCGCGGCAGGGCAACGACAGGATATTGGTGCGTCTCCTTCCGGATCCGCACCACGGCCGCATTGGACGATGGATAGATCATGCCGGGCGGCAGATCGACACGCTGCACAATCGCGTGCAGCAGTACAGCCATGACGAAGATGCCCCCGCCGACCGAAAAAAACGTAACGCCGATCATGGAAAGCGCCGCAATCGCCTTGCGCATGCCGCGCGGCAATTCCTCCAACGCCCGGGCGCGCTGCGCCAGCCTGCGTCTGAGTTCAACCGTAAAATCGCCGGACCCGCTCCTTGTGCCGCCGCGATCCATCCCCATCACGCCTCTCCCCGCGCCGGACAATCTGCCAGGCGCCCTTCATCTGGTAGATTGGTATGATAGATTCGCAGGGAATATGCAGCCGCGGCGCAGAGTTTTCATCTCTCGTGGGACGACCGTGGATAAACCGCGTTTTGTCAGTGCGTGAAACTCAGCGCGTCGTCGAGCGTCATGGCATCGTGCAACGCCACATTCAGTCCGATGGCCACAAGATGCGCGGCGTCCTGGACGAATTCATCGATCTCCTTCGGCGTTACCATCAGATTGTTGCCGAGCGGCTGCAGCACCTCGGAGATCAGCGCTCTCTTTTGTTCAAATGTGAACTGATTGAGGATTTTGCCCGCCGCGTTTCCCGGCACCCTGGCATCCAGTTCCTTCAACAGCAGGTCCATGGCGTCGGACGCGATTGTGGCGGCGTCTACCACCGTCGGGACGCCGACGCTGATCACATCGACGCCAAGCGTCTCTTTTGTCAGCGACTTGCGGCGGTTCCCCACCCCTGCACCGGGATGAATCCCACTGTCCGCGATCTGGATCGTGGTGTTCACGCGATCAATGGAACGCGCCGCGAGCGCGTCGACTGCGATCACCACATCCGGTCGCACCCGCTGGACGACACCCATGACGACCTCGGACGTTTCGATTCCCGTCAGGCCGAGCACTCCCGGAGCGAGTCCGCACACAGAGCGGAACCCCTTCTCCAGAGCGTCGGGTATCACGGAAAAGAGATGGCGCGTGACAAACAGGTCTTCGATCACCAGCGGGCCGAGCGCGTCGGGAGTGACGTTCCAGTTGCCCAGGCCGACGACGAGTACGGTCGCATCCTCCGCGATGTGCAAAAATCGCTTCATCTCCTCGGCGAACTGGCCTGCGACCCGTTCCTGAAGCTCCGGATCCTTGTGCCTGAGATCCGGAACCTCAATGGTCGTGTATTGGCCAAGCGCTTTTCCGATGCGTCTGGAAGCCTCTTCCGACGAAACGTGAATCCGCGAAACTGTCATTGCTTCAATCTGCTCGACATCCATAGCCAGACCAGGCACGCCATCCGCCTGCCCCGCAAATTCGCGCGCTTCCAGCGCGAGGTCGGTTCTCACACCACCGTGATGCTCACGCCCGGCACTGTCTCTACCCGCTACCCATGCGCTGTCCTCATTCCCTGCCGCACGCTCTTCGCGCAGACTGGCCATGTTCTGCAAGCGGCGTTTCCTGTACTCCATGGACCCACGCTTCCACAAGACCGCCCACCCCATTTCCGGACTTAATCCTTCGTCTCATTCCATGTTCCCCACTCGCTATCCTCCCCGTCGGGATGGACGAACATGCTGTTCGTCGGCGTGTGCACGTGCACTGAGCGTACGGAATTACTACGGCACGAATTTTTGCAGCATGAATTTTACAGCATGATTTTTTGCGACGTGCGTGTTGCGCACCGTCCACCCACATGTTACAATGAAAAACGTTTGTGGACCGGAGATATTCCCGTCTTTTCGAGATGGCACCAGGAGGTGAAAGCCATGCCCAATATCAAGTCTGCCGTTAAACGCGTCAAGATCACAAAGGTCCGGACACTGCGCAACGCCTCCGCCAAGTCGGCTTTGCGGACATCGTTGAAGCATTTTGAACAGGCTGTTCGTGCGCAGGATTTAGAAGCCATGCGCATCGCCCTGCGCAATGCGACTCGATCCTTGGATAAGGCTGTGACAAAGGGAATCGTGCATCGCAATCACGCCGCACGCAAAAAATCCCGCCTGATGAAGCGATTTAACAAAACGGCCATCTGAAAGAACGTGTTCAAAAAGTGGGCAGGTAAGACGCGCGCAGTGCAAGGGAAGCAAGCAGAAATGCGGACTTGGGGGACATGGGATATAGTCCTCTGCAGGCGCCTTACAGTACATTTAGTGTCCGATTAGAGCCTCGGACACTAAATGTACTGTAAGGCGCCTGGCGGAATTGGGTTTATCCCATGCTCCCG
>JAKACR010000280.1 GCA_021821225.1 Bacillota bacterium
CGTCAGGCAGGAGATCGGCGACCTGACGGAACGCGAGGCAGAGTTGTCGCGCGACCTGATGATCCTGCTGTTGCCAAAGGACCAGAACGACGACAAAAGTGTGATCATGGAGATCCGCGGCGCGGCGGGAGGAGACGAGGCGGCGCTGTTTGCCGCGGTGCTGTTTCGCATGTACAGCCGCCATGCGGATCGCGTCGGCTGGAAGATCGACGTGATCGATACGAACCAGACCGACATCGGCGGCATCAAGGAGATCGTCTTCAGCATCCAGGGCAGGGGCGTCTACAGCAGGATGAAATATGAGAGCGGCGCGCACCGCGTGCAGCGGGTGCCATCCACGGAGTCGGGCGGCCGCATTCATACGTCCACGGCCACCGTCGCCGTCCTCCCGGAGGTGGAGGAGATCGAAGTGGAGATCCATGACAAGGATCTGCGCATCGACACCTTTTGTTCGACAGGCCCCGGCGGACAGAGTGTCAACACCACACAGTCGGCGGTCCGGATCACGCACATCCCGACGGGCATCGTCGTCTCCTGCCAGGACGAGAAGTCCCAACTGAAAAACCGCGACAAGGCCATGCGCGTTCTGCGGGCCAGGGTCTATGAAAAATTTCAGCAGGAACAACAGCAGGAATACGCGCAGCAACGCAAAATGGCTGTCGGGACGGGGGACCGCAGCGAGCGCATCCGCACCTACAATTTTCCGCAGAGCCGCGTCACCGACCATCGCATCGGACTGACATTGCACAGGCTGGAGAGTGTCCTTGAGGGCGATCTCGACGAAATCCTGAACGCGCTCATCACCGCGGACCAGGCGGCCAGATTGCAGCAGGCCGGCGGCATGGCATGACGGTCGGGGCGACGGTCCTGCGCGCAACGCGCGAACTGGCCGCGGCGGGAGTGGAGATTCCGCGCCGGACGGCCGAGTGGCTGTGGATGCACGCGGCGGGCGCGGGTAAACACGATCTGTTGCTGTGCTGGCAGGACGAAGCGGACTCCGCTGTGGAGTCGGTTTTTCTTTCTTATGTCAGACGGCGCTGCGCCCGCGAACCGCTGCAATACATCCTCGGAGAGGCGGAATTTTCCGGGTTGAAGCTGTATGTCGACCGACGCGTGCTGATCCCGCGTCCGGAGACTGAAGTGCTTGTGACCGTCGCCGCCGCTGAGATTGCGGCGCTGCTGCGACGGATCCCGCCGTCTCGCCATTGCGCCGTGGTCGATCTCGGCACGGGTTCAGGCGCGATCGCCATCGCGCTGACCCGGCTGCTGAGCGGGCAGGACTTGATCACGCGCGTGCGCGTGATCGCGACGGATCTTTCTCCCGCGGCGCTGGATGTGGCGCGCGGAAACGCCCGGCGGCTGGGAGTGGCCGACGCGATCGAATTTTTGCAGGGAGACGCGCTTGAACCTGTGGCGCGCCACGTTCACCGGATCGACGGACTCATCGCCAATCCACCGTACATCCCAACGGTCGAGGCGGCGAAACTGCAGCCGGAGGTGCGCGATTTTGAACCGGCGCAGGCGTTGTACGGCGGCCCTGACGGCCTGGACGCATACCGCCGCATCATTCCTGCAGCGACCGGATTGCTCGCACCGGACGGCTTCATCGCTTTGGAAACCGGAGCTGATCAGGCGGGAACGGTTTCCGGCATGCTCCGCAATTCGCTCGGAGTGCCTGCCGTCGAGTGCTTCCCGGATGTCCAGCGCATTTTGCGGGTGGTCCTTGCGCGTTCTCCCAATTGATCCGGTTGACGTTTAATAAACTGCTAGATTGACCATACTGCCTCTTGATGGCGCATTGCGCACAGGGAGGCGGAGAGCATGAAACATCTGATCTGGGTGGCCGTTCTGATTGCCGGCTTGTTTGGCGTCATGAGCGGACTGCATGTAACCGGGGTGGGGCAGCACGACGCGTTCGTCGGGCCTGATCCGGGCGTCATTCCCGCGGATGCCGTGCGCCTGCGCATCATCGCCAACAGCAACAGCACGCAGGACCAGAATATCAAGCGGGCCATCCGCAATCAGGTCATCGCGCTGATCGGCCGGAGCGTGGCGTCTGCCCGCACGCCGACACAGGCGCGCGCCATTATCCAGTCCGAGGTGCCGAGAGTCGAGTCGCTCGCGCAAGCCGCCTTGAGAAAGGCCGACATGTCTTACGGCGCGAGCACCACGTTCGGTCCGGCGCCCTTTCCGACGAAGATCTACGGCAATCGCGTCTATCCCGCCGGCGTTTACACGGCGCTCCGGGTCACACTGGGCAGTGGCGCGGGTCAAAATTGGTGGTGCGTGCTCTTTCCTCCGCTGTGCTTTGTCGCATTGACCGACGGGGACGCGGTGGCGGCCACGCAGGCGTTTCCCGATTACCCTCCCTTGGCCGTCACGTATGTGAGAGGTCCTGGGAACCAGCGTATTCCCGTGCAGTTGCGGCTCGCGGTGGTCGACTACGGCGAGCAGGCGCTCAAGATTTTTTCCGCCGAATTCTCGCATCTGTGGCACGAGATGTTGGCCGCCTTGTAGCCCTGCGCCGCCAGGTTCGCGACCTTTTCGGACTACCTTGATGGCCGGGCCGGGAGGTGAACGTCATTTCTCACACAGTACACTGGGTTTTCTCCACAGGCTCGCCGGGAGGCGACCGACAAGCGACAGTGCCGGGGCCGCCGACCAGTCGGCGGGAATCTTCGCGAGCGGGTGTCGAACTGCGCCCGCTCGCGCCGCGCGAGATCTATGAGCAGGCTGCCCGCGTCATCCGCGCCGGCGGCCTTGTCGCCTTTCCGACCGAGACGGTCTACGGGCTTGGCGCCGACGCGCAAAGTGAACAGGCGATCCGCGCCGTGTACGCGGCGAAGGGACGCCCCGCCGACAATCCGCTGATCGCTCACATCGCCCAACTGTCGCAGTTGTCCCGCCTGTGCGCAGCGGTCCCGCCGCTGGCGCATGAGCTCATGGCAACCTTCTGGCCCGGTCCGCTCACCATTGTGCTGCCCGCCGCGCCGGGCGCGCCGCGCGCGCTCACGGCCGGACTGCCGGATGTCGCCGTCCGCATGCCGCGCCATCCGGTTGCACTCGCGCTGATCCTGGCGGCGGGTGTGCCGGTCGCGGCGCCATCCGCCAACTTGAGCGGCAGGCCGAGTCCGACGGAAGCGGATCACGTGCTGGACGATCTCGCGGGGAAAATTGACGGCGTGATCGATGGCGGTCCCTGCGAGGTGGGCATTGAATCAACCGTCATCGCGTTGGATGAATCGGGCGCCATCATCATCCTGCGTCCTGGAGCGGTCGGTCGGGTGGATCTCAGCCGTTTCGGCGTACCTGTCCGGTACGATCCCGCACTGCTTGCGGGCGATGCTGCCGCGCCGCGCGCGCCGGGGCAAAAATACCGGCACTACGCGCCGCGCGCGCCTGTCCTTCTGGTCCGCGGGGGCGTGCAACAGGCGGCGCTCGCCGCAATTGAGCGGTTTGCGGCAGAAATTTCCACGGCGGGCGCCGCCGTGGCCGTGCTGACGGTCAGTGCGGCGCGCGCTCCGAACGGAGCGCGCCTGTGGCTGCCGCTCAGCTTTTCCGGCGCGGCGGAAGAAGTCGCGCGGGAATTGTACAGGGCGCTGCGGATGTGCGACGATGCGGGAGTGGACCGGATTCTGCTTGAGGGCGTCTCTGGCGGACAGGAAGGAGTGGCCGTGATGAACCGCATGGTCAAGGCTGCGGGAGGAAGAGTCGTAGAGGTGTAGTGCTGCCTGTCTCATGATGGTACAGCCGATCGCATACACATTGAATGACGGTGCGCGCGAAAGGCGGCGATCTCCCGGTGGCGGGGACGGTATTCACAGTCCTGATGATAGGCATCGCGCTCGGCATGGACGCCTTCTCGCTGGGCATCGGCCTGGGAGCCCAGGGACTGCGCTGGCGGGATGTCGCCCGCCTGTCTCTCATGATCTCCTTCCTGCATGTTCTGCTTCCCTTGGGTGGGATTGCGCTGGGCGATGCGCTCCATCATCTGTTCGGTTCGACTTTTCAGAAGATCGGAGCCGCCTTGCTGCTGTTACTCGGTGCGCGCATGACCCTGGAGGCGTTTCATCGCGACCCGGATT
>JAKACR010000281.1 GCA_021821225.1 Bacillota bacterium
GCCGCCTCAAACGTCCGGCCATGCGCTTCGCCCCCGGCCCCAAGGACCGCCGCCGCGTCGAACAGTTCCGCCTCGTGCAACACGGCCTCCGATACGCGGTTCGCCTTCTTGATCCGCGTCTGCGTCGTGTAGCAGCCCGTGAACACGAAGTTCAGTTCGCCGTTTACTTCCGGCAGCCGCTCGGCGACTTTTTCCACTTCGGCGAAATACTCATGGAACGTCCCGAAGCGGATCGCCGGGAACACCGGCCACGCGCTCATGTCCATGATCCGCTCGATGTCGCGCCGCGTCGGTCCCCCGCCATGATCGCCCACGCCGTAGACCTTGAGCATCGTGTCCATCTGGTGCTGCGCGCAAAACTCCGGCACGTACAGCGCCATGTCCGGCTCAATCGCCGCGTTGTACCAGATCGGTTCCCGGTAGACGAGCACGGACGCGCCTGACGGCGCTTTCCACCGGTACAGATGATGGCCGTCGTAGCCCCGGCAGTGGTAGTAGTACTTCACGCCGCCTCCCGCCAGGATCTCCGGCACATTCTGGCTGTGTCCGAAGGTGTCCGGTTCAAAGTCGATATTCAGCGAGGCGGGATCCAGTCCCAACAGTTCCGACAGGTAGCGTTTCGTATACAGAATGTGCCGCGACAGGCTCTCCCCGTTTGGCATGTTCTTGTCCGGTTCCACCCAGGTCGAGGCGGTGACTTCCCAGCGCCCCTCCCGCACGCGCGCCCGGATCTCCGGCAGCATCTGCGGCGCGTACTCCTCCACAATCCGATAGGTGGACGCCTGCGACTGGGAGAAGGTGAAAGCCGGGTATTCTCTCAGGAGGTCGAGCATCGTCCGGAAGGTGTCCAGCGTCACGCCCACCGTCTCGTCCCAGCGCCACATCCAGTTCATGTCGATGTGGGCGTGCGCGGCGCAGATCATCGTAAAGCGCTTGGCCTCCTCCGAGAGACTCCGGATTTTCTCCTCCGCCTCCTGCGCCGCACTGCGCGTGATCGCGCCATCCTGCGCTTGCGCGCGCTGCAAAAAATCGATCGCCGCGTGCAGCAGCTCGTCGTACCGCCCCTCGTGCAGCCGCGACAGGCGCGCCGCGTAGGCGATCTGATGATAGATCCGCTCGCCCCAGTACCCGGGCGTTCCGTTTTCCCGCATGTGTCCCAACCTGGCATCCACTGAGGCCATGACGATCACTCCCTCGATGTTTACAACGCGGGAAGCTCGAATTGATCTCCCGTCTGGTGAATCCATTCATTCAACCGACTGTTCAGCCTGCGCCGGATCTCCGCATAGAGCGGGTTGTGGGCGCAATTCGCAAGTTCGTACGGGTCTTCGTTCAGGTTGAACAGCAGCCACGGCACCCCCTCGAAAGCGACGTACTTCCAGCCGTCGCGGGTGACAACCCCTCGCCACGGCCGGTCCATACAGTGATGGTAACCCACGGGAATCACGTACTGGAGATAGGCGGAATCAGGTTCTTCCCCCTTTTTGCGCGACGCCAGTCTCAGGTGTGAATAGTCTGTTCCCTCCATCCATGACGGCTTCTCGATACCGCACAGTCCCAGAGTGGTCGGTGCCACATCCACGTGGTTCAACGGCACATCGGTCTCGCCTCTCCTGCGCCCGTTATAGATCGACTGTTCTCCACTCACAATAAACGGAACCCGGATGGACTCTTCAAACGGCTTCGTCTTTTCAAATTGTCCGTGCGATCCGTGCATGTCCCCGTGATCGCTGAAAAAGACAATGTGCGTATGGTCGAAAAGCCCTTCTTCGCGCAATACATCGATCACCCGGCCGACATTGAAATCCAGATTCTCAATCATCGCGTAGTATCCGGCAAGATTCCGTCTCGCCTCATCAGCGATCCTCGGAATGTCGGGCACATTCGGACGAAGACGAATCTCGCCCGCGGTATATCCCCCGCGTACATCGCTTGGCGCCAGGTAGGGATTGTGGGGCGGCTGGACGGACAACACGGCGAAAAACGGTTGATCTCCGTCGCGCAGTCCCTCCGCTCCCCGCTCCCGGATATACGCAATCAGCAGATTGGTCAATTCATCGGTCTCGTACCCCGGAAGTCTGCGGTGGAACGCTTCGTCGCCCTCTCCGCCATGCACCCAACAATCCCACTGACTGTTGTTGTTTTCGTATCCGATCCACTCCTGGAAGCCACCGCGGCGTTCCGGGGGGATGATGTGCATGGCCGCCCTGCCGTTTCGTTCGCGGAACCCGTCAAGATGCCATTTGCCAAAATAGGCCGTACGATAACCCGCGTCGCGAAAGGCATGCGCAATGGTCGGTTGGTCTGGAGGAAGACGATGCTCGTGTCCGGGCACCACCTTGTGCGGGTACCGGCCGGTCAAGAGCGACCCCCGGTACGGACAGCACAGCGGAAAGCCGGAAACCGCCTGGCGGAAATTCATTCCTGAAGCGGCCAGATTGTCGATATTGGGCGTGACGGCGTTTGGATCCTGGTTGTAACCCGTCGCCTGGGCCCTGTGCTGGTCGCCGAAAATCCAGATCACGTTCGGCCTTGTGTCTGGCAAACTCTTTTGATCGTCAGCCATTCGTCGATCCCCTCTTTCGTTCCGTTTCCGTTGCTGGAACTGGGTTTATCACAGATCCCCACGAACTCCTGTTGAGCCCTTGCACAAAGCTGTTCCGTCCGCAATGCCTGAAGCCGCCAAAAGCGCATATCGCGGTCGGTCATTGCACAGGACGGATGTAACCCTGTTCTTCGGCAACCGTGATCAGGTAGTCGGCACTCCCGTTGCCGCCAAACGTCCAGAACGAGCGATTCGTGGGCCAGTCGGCAAACCGCTTGGTGGAGTAAAAGAAAGTCTGATCCTGAAGAAAAAATGTTCCCGGCCAAGCATTGTAGTTCATGAACTTGATCAGGTCGTACGCGATCTGCTTTTGCCTGGCGGCGCTCGGCGTATGAGCAATCTCCCAGGCGAGCCGGATCGGGTTGATCGTGCCGACGCCCGGCACAGACGCCTTCCACGGGAGACCCATGCCAGCATGCCCGGCCGTGATCACGGGCTGGCCGGTTGCGGAATACGAAAGATCGCTGCCGAAACCTTCAAATAAGGTGGCAAATGAATTCCACACTTGGAATGGGAAAAATTGGTCGTAGGCCTCATACACCCCATACTTCCCGGCAAACAGATTGGCGCCAAAGGAGGTGATCGGCCATAACTGAACCTTGGACGGAATGCCGAATTGTGTCAATTCACCTGCCACGGCACTGCCTTGAAGATCCGCAGTGGGCAGCGTGGCCGGACTGTATACCGTCACCGTAAACGGTTTGCCGTTTGGCAGGTACCACTTTCCGCCTTTCTGCGTAAAGCGGGCGGAGCGCAGGAGTTGCGCGGCCTTGCCCGGACTGTAGTTGTACGGGTTCAGGGTCTTGATCTGGGCCGGTGTGAGATACGCTTGCAACACGCTTTCGGGAACGCCGGCCGGAATTGCCACCGGAACACCTGCCACGGGATCGGAGATGGTCATGATGGCCTTGCGGTTCAGGAGGTATTCGAACGCCTGGCGCACCTGAATCAGATTGAAGGGATAGACACGGCTGGAAAACATGGTTCCTCTGACCATGAGAAAGCCCTTTGGCTTAACGAAGTGCATGTACGGTCGATTGCGGCTCATAATCGCATTGTAGAGGGGGATAATCGGCTGGAAGCCCGCCACATCAAAAGCGCCGGACACCAAGGCGTTTTGGACGGTCGTCGCACTGATTGTGTTGCGCAGCACGACGTTTTGCACGTGCACATTGGCGGCGGCCCAGTTGTACGGGTTTTTCTGCAGGTCCACCTCACTCGGAGAAAACCCGGTCACCTCGTAGGGTCCGGCCGTCACGAGTCCGCTCTGACCTGGATTGTACGCTTCCAATGCTGCGACGAGTTTCGTGTCGAGCGCACTGATCTGACGCCCCTGCGCCGTCGCCGTTTTGCTGGCGTTGGCTGGCAACGGATGCTCCTGATTTTGGATGATCTGCTGAAACTCCCGCGGACTCGGCAGAAACTTCTGGTACAAGGCGGCCGGAGCAATCACCGGCGGATTGAC
>JAKACR010000282.1 GCA_021821225.1 Bacillota bacterium
CGGCGGCAAAAGCTCGTGGAGGAGTCTCCGTCGCCCGCTGTGGACAGCGACTTGCGGCGGCGCATGGGCGAAGCGGCGGTGCGGGCGGCAGGCGCGGTGCGGTACGAAGGGGCGGGAACGGTTGAGTTTCTGCTTGATAGGGATGGCTCCTTTTATTTTATGGAAATGAATACGCGCATCCAGGTGGAACATCCTGTAACCGAATACGTGACGGGTGTCGATCTGGTGCGCGAACAGATTCTTATCGCGGCGGGCCGGCCGTTGTCGGTGCGACAGAAGGATGTCGTTTTGCGCGGCCATGCCATGGAATGCCGCATCAACGCGGAAGATCCTGAACGGAACTTCATTCCTTGCCCAGGGCGCATCGCGCAATACCTGCCGCCCGGGGGGATCGGCGTGCGCGTCGACAGCGCCGCGTACGCCGGCTGGCAAGTGACGCCGCATTACGACTCGATGATTGCCAAATTGATCGTCTGGGCGCCGACGCGGCGCGAGGCGATCGAACGGATGAAACGCGCCCTGGGGGAATTTCGCGTCGAGGGCGTGAAAACGACAATCGGTTTCCACCAGCGGTTGCTGGAGCATCCGCTGTTTGTCGACGGCGATGTGAATACGCGGTTTTTGGAACAGAATACGGTCTGATCCGCATCTTTTGCAGAATGTCCGCGCATGTAAAAGTCTGCTATACTGTGACTGCTATCGTGGAGGAGGGGGAGTGCGGCGTGTCGATGAACGGAGCGTTGCGTTCGGAAGCTGGATCGGGCGATCTGGGCACCACGCAGATTGCCAACGAAGTGATCGCCGTGATTTCGGGATTGGCGGCGACGGAGGTCAGGGGCGTGGCCGACATGAGCGGCGGCGTCGTGGGCGGGATTGCGGAACGCCTCGGGAGGAAAAACCTGGGCAAGGGTGTCAAGGTGGATGTGTCGTCGGACGATCAGAAGTGTTCGGTTGACTTGGCTATCATTGCGGAATACGGCTATCGGATCCCCGAGGTCGCGGGCGAGATCCAGGACAGCGTCAAACGCGCGATCGAAGGGATGACCGGCCTGGAAGTGACGGCCGTCAATGTAAACGTACTCGGAATCTCGTTTCGGACAGACGAACGCGAGGAAGATGTGAAGGAACGCGTGCGATGACGGATGGATGACGGCACTCGGCAGGCTCGCAGTCGCGCCGGAGGACCTGTGACATTCGGAGGTTTCGCCGCGGCCGCCCGCTGTCCGCTTGGAACTTCCAGTCACCTGAACGGAGTGACTGCGCCTGCCGCAATTTGGATTATCACATGTCCCCTTGTGCCGTTGTTGATGAAAAACGATGCGGTCACAGCAGGAGTGAGATGAAGTGGCGGTTGTGGATCGGGTCATCTTGCAAATATACAGCGTATTGGTTCTGCTCGGTTTATTGTGGGTCGTCCTGTACGTCGTCGGCGTTCCGGAAGTGGTCTACCTTTCGACGGTGGCGGTGGCTGCGCCGATCTCCTCGACGTATGCCCTGTTGGTTGCGCTTCTGTCATTTCGCTGGCTTTTTTTGCACTGGGGCGGGCGGAAGATCCATTCGTTCGTAAAAGATACGGAGATTGGCGAGATCCGCATCAGCCGCGCGACCGTGAGTGAGCTGGCGGAGCGTGCGTCCCGGCAGGTCAAGGGCGTCGAGCGCCTGAGGGCGCGCGTGGACGAGTCGCCCGAGGGACTGGTCGTTTCATTGCATATTCGCGTGTTGCCCCATGTGGACGTGACGGGTATGGCGGACCAGTTGCAGCGCGCCGTGATCACAAGCATTCGCGATGCGACATCGCTGTCCGTGTCGGCGGTGCATGTGCAGGTTTCGGGTCTCGCGCCCGAGACGGCCCAGCGATGACGTCGGCATGCATCCGTAACTGTGCAGAATGAGGCGGGTGATCAGTGTGGACCGCTTGTTGTCATTTCTACGCGGCATAGAATCGTATCCAAAACGTTATATCGGAATGGCGGCGGGTTTTTTCTGCTGGTTGTTCATAGAGCTTTTCGGATTGCTGCCGACACTGCTGCTGGCGGTTCTGGTGGTGATCGGCTACAGTGTCGGTCGGATGGCTGACACCAGGGAACGCTGGCAGGATATGATCGAGCGATTCTGGGATCCGGACCGCTTTGATCGCTGAGCCCGGGAAGGGAGTGGGCGTGTGAGCCGGCATGCAGCCCGTGAGAGGGCGCTGCAGACATTGTTCCAGTTGGATGTCAATCGAGTGGATGAGGATGAAGCCGTGGGCCATACGCTGGATATCGTCGGCCGCGACGCGCATGACGGGACGTATTTTCGCAGCCTGTTACGCGGCATTCTCGAAAAACAAAAGAACGTCGACGGTGTGATCGAGGAGTACAGCGAGGGGTGGAAGGTGGACCGCATGCCGGGAGTCGACAGGAACATCCTTCGCATCGGCGTTTACGAACTGCTCTACGAAGACGATCTGCCGGCGCCCGTCATCCTGAACGAAGCGGTGGAACTGGGGAAAATGTATGGTACGGAACGCTCGGCCAAATTCATCAACGGTGTCCTGGCGGGGGTTTTGCGCAATCTGCCTGCGCTGCGCGGGACGATGCGGCCGTGACGGGGCGAACGCGCGATGTCGCGGTGGGCGTCGATACGAGCAACTATACGACATCGCTTTGCATCGTGGCGTTGTCCAGCGGAGAATTGCTCCATGAGGACAGGCGTCTGTTGAAAGTGCCTCCCGGCGAGCGTGGATTGATGCAATCCGCCGCCTTGTTTCAGCATGTTCAGCACCTGCCTGCGTTGCTTGAACGCATGCGGCAGGCGGCGATAGAAGGCGGCTGGAATGTGCGCGTGGTCGGGGTCAGCGACCGCCCGCGAGCTGTGCAGGGATCCTACATGCCCGTCTTTCACGCTGGCGTGCTGGCGGCTCAGGCGATGGCCGCCGCCGCGCACGTCGGCGTCCTGCGAACGACGCACCAGGCGGGGCATATCGCCGCCGGACTCGCTACGTCGGGTATGATCCTGCCGGTCGGGGAGCGGTTTCTCGCCTTGCACCTCTCCGGTGGGACGACCGATGTTTTGCTGGGGCGGACGGGCGCGAGTGGCTATGATTTGCGTACGTTCGCCGAGGGGCTTGACCTGCATGTCGGCCAGTTCGTCGACCGCGTGGGAGTCAAACTCGGTCTGCCCTTTCCGGCGGGGCCTCAGCTTGAAATGCTGGCCAGCCGGTGGGACGGCCCGTTGCCGTCGCTTCCGTCCGCCGTGCGGGATGGGCGGCCGAGTTTCAGCGGACCGCTCGCCGCCGCCATCCGCCTGATCGAGCGCGGCGTGTCTCCCGCCGCGGTTGCTGCGGCCGCAGAGCGCGCGATTGCGACGACCATCGAGAAAATGATCCGCTTTGCGCGGGAACGAACGGGGATTGGACAGGTGCTCCTGGTGGGGGGCGTCGCGTCCAACCGCGCGATCCGGGCCCGTCTTTTGCGGCGGTTTGGCCAGGAGGACGGCGCGGCGGGACCGCTTTATTTTTGCGCCGGGCGGTTTTCGTCAGACAATGCGCTCGGCGTCGCGCTGATCGCGAGAGAATCGCTTCCGGACGGCCTCATGTCGCATGTCTCCTGGCCGTCCTTGGATTTGCGCGAGCCGATATAGTATACTGCCTATGTCCATCTGGGGCGTTATCCGGGCATTATTTTTAAGGAGGATTGTGATTTGGAACACAATCAGGCATTGGAACGGGACGAAAAGATTTATGACATCACGATTATCGGAGGGGGGCCGGCGGGACTCTTTGCGGCGTTTTACGCGGGGATCCGCGACGCGTCGGTGAAGATTATCGACAGTCTGCCGCAGCTCGGCGGCCAGCTCTCGGAATTGTACCCGGAGAAATACATCTACGATGTCGCGGGGTTTCCGAAGATCCGCGCCATGGAACTCGTCAATCAACTCCTTGAGCAGGTGGGTCAGTACAAGCAGGCGATCTGTCTGAACGAACGTGTCGAATCCCTGGTGAAACGCGCGGACCATGTGTTTGAACTGACGACCACGAAACAGGTTCATCTGAGCCGGGCCGTCGTCATCACGGCGGG
>JAKACR010000283.1 GCA_021821225.1 Bacillota bacterium
GAAGCGGTGCGAGCCGTACAGGCGGAACTGCTGGAACCGATCGGGCCGTCTGCGGACGACGGACCGCTGGCCCGCGAAGCGCGTCTTGTCGAAGTGGTGCGCAAGCTGTTCCTGCTCGCGGGCGGCATGGCGGTGCAGGCGTTTGGCAAGCGCCTTTCGGATGAGCAGGAGGTCGTCGCAAACCTGGCGGATCTGGTGATCTCACTTTACGCCATGGAAAGCGCCCTGATTCGCGCGAGATTATGCGCTGCAAGGCAGCTTCCCGGAGCGGATGGGCAGCGCGATCTGGCGGCGCTTTTCATCGAGCGGTCGTTCCCCGCCGCCGAGATGAGCGCGCGCGAGGTGTTGGCGGCGGTCGCCGGGGGCGATGAGCTTGGCGCGGCGTGTGCGGCAGCCCGCAAACTGGCGCGCGGACTGCCGGGCAATGCGGTTACGCTCGGACGCGCGGTGGCGGACCACGTCATCAGCGCGCAGCGGTACGTCTGAACCTCCCCGCGGATAAATAGGGAGAAGGACCTGCCTCTACCGGATCGCCCGGTCGGCCGCGCGCAGGATCGGCTGCCAGACATCCTGTTCGAGCATGACATTCCAGGCGTCCAACACGTCGATGCGCGGGGTGAGCGCGCGAACGGCCGCCGTTGCGCGCGCGGGACGGGAGGCCGGCTGCAAGCCGTGCGCCGGATGGTCTGTCCGCAATTTTGCAACGTGGGGCAGGACGGGCGGATGGTCCGGGGATCGGCGGGCCGCCGTTGTATCCTGCGACCGGCGTGTCGGCGTCCCGGTTGCGAGCAGGGCGGCGGCGGATTCCACGCCGCTTGGCGCCGCCAGCGTCGCGGCGGCTTTCAAGAGCGCGGAACTGGTGTATACTTGATCCTGCACAGCCGCGTGGCGTAAATAGGCGTGCGCCCGGTTGATGTCCTGCGCAAGCACAGGCAGGCGGTGAAGGAATGTGACGTCTTTTTTGGGCAGGATGTAGACAAGCACGCCCCGCTTCACGCCAAAGTTGAGAGCCGTCTGGTCGCTGTTGTAGAACACATCGATATGATCGCCGACGATCGCGCCGCCTGTGTCTTCCGCAATCCGGACGCCCACTCCGGGAATCAGCAACGGGGTGCCGTAAGGGATGACGCTCGGGTCGACGGCAACGGTCAGCCCCTGCACGGCCACTTGGCCGGTCGACGTGATGCCGTATCCCGGCTGGCCCGGTTCTTTCCCGGTGGAGGCGTAGCCGTCCGTATACGCTGTCAGGGTGCAGACGACGGGCTGCGCGCCGGATGGTAACCCTGTATTTGGCGAGGGAACCATCAGTTGTTGCCCTGTGTCGATCAGGTTTGGATCCGCTAGGTGGTTCAGCGCGGCGACTGTCTGGACGGTGGTGTGAAAAGCCTGGGCGATAGAACTGACGGTGTCTCCCGATTGCACGGTGTACTCCATGACGGTCCCCGCCATCGGCGGACTGGAGGTTCTCTGCATGGCCATCGCCCGTCCCGCAAGACCGAGCAAGACAGCAACGGCCAGCAGATAATGAGATTTTCGCACGCTTGATCCTCTCCCCATCACGGGGACATGTGACAGAGCCCGGCCGTGGATGTGCGGCTTTTCACACGCCCCTTGTGAACTATCATCATCTTGGACAAAAGTGGCAGTTATTAAACATGCACCTATACGTGATGAAAATGGAAGGATGAGTGGGGTTGGAAGTCTGGTTTCTATTGATCGTCCCGGCCGCCGGGATCGCGATATGGATTGCCGTCCGGGAACGCAGGAAGGGGGATTTTTCCTTCCGGATCGACAAACTGCGGCGCCGCGAAGCGCAACTCATCGCTGCAATCACCAAGTTGACGGGAGAAATCGAGTTTCTCGACATCTATCGGGGCACTCCCAAGGAACATACGGTCAAGCAGGTGACGGATCGACTGGCCGAGGCCAATGAGAATGCGGTGCAGGTTGCCGACCGATTGCAGGAGTTACGCAACCGGGCGCGTTCGTGGCGGGATTTTTCCGATTTGTACGTGGATATCGGGATGGTGGAGGAACAGTTGGAGAAATCCGAGGCGGCGCTTTCCGCCGCGCTGGCGCAGTTCAAGAAGATCGACCAGCGGGGATGAGTCCCAATCCCCAAGAGACGCCCATGGCGCGGGCGCTCCACCATCGGTAGGATGAAAAATTTGCTGGGCGATGCCATGCCCTATGGCTGGCGAGTTTAGCGCCATGGACAAGGTTCGCTGGGTCGCCCGTATCCCTTTGCTCGTCGCGAGTTTAGCGATAGCGGTGTCCGAGCAGGAGCAAAGGGATACGGGCGGCTATCAGAAGACATGTTCAAAATTGAACGATGGGCGCCGGGTGGGGTATATGTGCTACAATACCAGCGAAATGGACTGGAGGGAGAGTTTTTCATCATGCATCTCGCACAGGCAGGTGTCACCATGTCTCTTGGACAGACGGCGATTTTTTCCATCGTGCAGGGGATCACGGAGCTTTTCCCCATCAGCAGCGTGGGGCATGCTGTCATTCTGCCGTTTTTGTTTCATTGGCCTGATTTGCAGAAGAGCCCGGGATTTCTTCCGTTCGTCGTCATGCTTCACGTCGGCACCGCCGTTGCGTTGCTCATCTATTTTTTCGCAGACTGGCTGACGTACCTTCGCGCTCTGGTGGTGACGGGCGCTGCGGTGGAACGGCCGGCGGTGAAGACCGCCCGCAAGGAGTTCTGGCTGCTCGTGCTTGGTACGGTGCCGGCGGTGTTGATCGGCGAATTTTTCAACCATCCGCTCGCGCACCTGTTTTCTGCACCGCGCGCCGCGATGTTTTTCCTGATTGTCAACGGCGCGATCCTGATAGGGGGCGACCGGTTGTTGCGCCGTCGCGGCAAGCGCGGCATGGCCGATCTGACCAATCGCCAGATCATCGTGATCGGCGTGCTGGAGTCGTTTGCGCTCATACCGGGATTTTCGCGGTCCGCCATGACGATGATCGGAGGACTGCTGTACGGGCTGGAGTATGCGGCCGCCGCCCGCCTGAGCTTCCTGCTCGCCACTCCCGTGATTTTCGGGGCGGCTGTCAAGGAACTGCCCAAGCTCTCTCATGCGCACAGCCTGTTGACGCAGGCGCTCATCGGCGGTGTCCTGGCCGGAATCGCCGCTTATCTAAGCACATGGTTCTTGATGCGGTACTTCAAGCGACATGAAATCAAGGCGCTGCGTCCGTTTGGAATTTACTGTGTCGCGCTCGGCGCCGTGACGCTGGTGTACAGTTTTGTGGTGTGATGCAGGTGAGACGCACAAGCATAATCCACATCCCCCCCGGCTACCCTAGAGCCGAGGGGGATGGTCATGCCAAGTGCGCTGTCGCGCGGTGCGCGTGTGCTGATCGTTGTCGGCGCTCTGTACATCGCGGGTTTCAGCCTTTCAGGACTGTTTGTAAATATCTACATCTGGCGCGTGGACCATTCGCTGTTGGCGATCGGAATGTACAACTGGACCATCTATGCCGTGCTGCCCGTCGCGTTCGTGGCCGGCGGCCGGCTGGCTGAACGGATCGGCCAGGTGTGGCTGATCCGGACCGGGATCGCCATTTTGACGGCATTCTTCGGCTTCCTGCTCTGGCTGGGGCGTCAGAGCGCCCACCATTTCATCTGGCTTGGACTGCTTTCCGGCATGGGACAAGGACTGTACTGGTACGGATATCAGGTGCTGAGCTTTGATTTGACGCAAAAAGACAACAGGGGAGTATTTCACGGCGTATCGGGCCTGTTCACATCCTTGTCCGCGATGATCGGTCCGTTTGTGGCGGGATATCTCATTACAAAGGGATGGCGTTTTTCGGGCTACCATGTGGTGTTCGGCTTGTCCCTGGCGTTGTTTGCGGTCTGCGTATGGCTCAGTTTTCGCCTTGTGTGCATCCGCAAGCCTCGCGCTATGAAACTGGCGCAGGGCTTCCGCTTTCGCGAGGATCCCGACTGGACCCGTCTGTGGTGGGCGACGGCAGTCTTTGGCTTGCGCGAAGGACTGTTTGCCTTTTACATCGGACTTCTGGTGTACCTTGTGACGGGAACG
>JAKACR010000284.1 GCA_021821225.1 Bacillota bacterium
CTCCGAGTCCACGCGGCCCTGATCGTATTTTTTGACCACGTGCGCCACAAGACGCAGGTTGTGTTCGATCAGGCGGTTGCGCGCCTCCAAATCCTGATGATGGCGCCAGGAGCGAAGCGCCTCCTCTTCTTCCTCCGCGCGAAGCGGCTGGGGAAACGTGTGGTGCTTTACATAGGAGACAAGAACAGATAACTCGCGGACCAACAGCGTCAGGATGGTAACCAGGCCCATATGCCATCCCTCCTTTGACAAACCACAAAAATGTATGCGGGAGGGACAACGAACATGAAAACGGGCGGTTCAGCCGTGATGTTTGCCCTTGGTCTGCGCCTGCCGGCCGCCGCGGCTCTCCGCCTGCAGGCGCGCGAGATTGCGCTGGCTGCGCGCGATATTGACCAGTTGCTGCGCATAGGTTGTCGCGTAATAATTGCCGCCGCTGCCGTTAAAGCTTGCCACGTAGTAGAAATAGTGGGTGTGCGCAGGGTAGAGCGCCGCCATGATCGACGGCAGCCCTGGATTGGCGATCGGTCCGGGCGGCAACCCCATATGCGTATACGTGTTGTAGGGACTCCGGATCGCGAGATCGCGCGGAGTCAGGTCCAGTGTCGTGTGCCCCAGCGCGTACTCAATCGAGGCGTCCAGTTGCAACGGCATGGGCGGACGGTGGTGCAGGCGGTTGAAGATCACGCTCGCGACCAGCGGACGGTCGGATGCGCGCTTTGCCTCCCGTTCAATCAGCGATCCGACCGTCAGCGTCTCCGCCACGGTCAGGTGATCCACCTTCATGCGCCGCACCAGAGCGGGGGAAAGAATACGCGCCGTCTCCGTCAGAATCTTCACGATCACCTGGGATGCGCTTTCACCGCGCACGAAGTCGTATGTATCGGGAAACAGGTATCCCTCCAAACGGTTGCGGATGCGCGGATTTTTTGGAATGGACCGGATAAACCAAAATTGATTTAAATTTCCTTTTATTGTTTCCGCAAGAAATGCTCTCTTGGAACAAATTCCGTCATGCTGCAGCAGCGCGCCGATCTGCCTTACGGTGAACCCCTCGGGAATCGTCACCGCGACCGTGTTGTAACGCACCGCTCCCTGCCGCAGTTCGGCGACAGCCTGGGGGATCGTCTCCCCGCCGGAGAAGCGGTAGTTGCCCGCCTGGAGAACGCCTGTCTGGCGGCTTAACACAAGATAAGCGCGAAACCAGAAGGCGCTGCCGATCACGCCGCGGCGAAAAAGCAATTGGGCAATCTGCGTCGTGGAGGCGCCGTTTGGAATATCCACCACGACACTGCGCCCGCGGCCACTTCCACGCCCATCGTACATACGGTAAACCCCAACCGCGACAAACGCCAACAACGCAGCCGCCAAAACGGCCGCGCTAACGATCAATCGCTTCTTGATCACTCGCCTCACAAACAAAACTCCCTGTCAACTCTGGTCGTCAAGCTCAAACATGATCTCGTCAAAAGCCTCCGCGACACTCTCCCACTCGTCATCATCCTCGATCGTCACCAAAGATGCCTCGTCCTGTTCGACATCGCCGTCCACCCTGAGAATGACCGGCTCTTCCTCAACAGAGCGTTCAGGTTGAAGAAGCACGTAGTGTATTCCGTTCATATCCAGGACGCGCAGTACATGGTACTCTTCTTCATGTCCGTTATCGTCCGTCAATACGACATATCCCTGCAGGAGATCCTCCATCATACGCTGTCATGGCCTCCCTCCAGAATCGAGATACGTTTGCAAAATCAGGGCGGCCGCGATCTTGTCGACCACGTCGCGCCGTTTTTCACGCCGCACCCGACCGGCGATGAGCGCACGCTGCGCACTGACGGTGGTCAACCGCTCGTCAAAGAGCGTCACGGGCAGGCTGGTCGCAGCCTTGACTGTCTCTGCAAATTCTTCCGCTCTGCGCGCGCGTTCACCCACGGTCCCATTCATATTGCGCGGATAGCCGACCACCACGCGCCCCACGTCGTGTGTGGCGGCAATCGTCGCCAATTCCCGCATGATGTCCCGCGTTTTTCGCACATCGAGCACTGCAAACGCCTGGGCCGTGATACCGAGCGGATCGGAGAGCGCGACGCCGATGCGCACATCTCCATAGTCTATACCCATCACTCTCATCGCAACCGCGCCGCAAGATAAGTGCGCACCAGCTCCTCGATCAGTTCATCGCGCTCAATCCGCCTGACGGTGTCGCGGGCATCCTTGAAACTTGTGATGTACGCCGGATCACCCGACAGCAGGTAACCGGAAATCTGGTGAATCGGATTGTATCCCTTCTCATTGAGCGCCTCGTACGCCAAAAGGAGAGCCCGCTCCGCTCGCGTCGGCTCATCAGGCCGCAGCCGAAACTGCATCGTTTCCTCTGAAGACGGCATATTCCATCCACCTCACTCGCTGGTTCTAGGGGACACGTGATAAAGTCCCCTGCGCAGGCGATTTGATCTCAGGCATAGCGTTTGAGGTATTAGTCAAATGCTATGCCTACTGTTACTCACCTGCCAAAATTCGGTTTATCACATGTCCTCTCGGCGCACCGGCGAGGCAAGGCCCGCGCGCCGTCCGCATATTGTCTATATTCGTCGAACAAAAGGATAAATCCTTTGCGCACGACTGAAAAAGACTTCTCAAAGACCGCGGCGTCGCCTGCGCTACGCCGTCATACGCCGACCTTGCCGCGCACCGCCTCGCGCGCAGCGTCCAGCGCATCCTTGAGCCTGCCCGCTTCCTTCCCGCCGGCCTGCGCGATGTCCGCTTTGCCGCCGCCTGATCCACCCGCTCTGACTGCCGCTTCGCGAACCAACCTGCCGGCATGCAGACCCCGCGCCTGCCACCCTTTGGACACAGCCGCCACAAGCCCGAAGCGGCCGTCTCTCACCGAACCGAGCACGATGACCGACTCCCCCGCCCGTTCGCGCACACGATCTGCGACAATGCGCAACGCATCCACGTCCAGCCCCGACAATTCCGCGACGATGAGCGACCCGCCTGCAATCTTCTCCCGAGCGGCGAGCAGGTGGTCAGCTTCCAGGGCTCCGAGCTTGCCTGTCATGCGTACGACTTCCTTTTCCAGCTCCCGCACCCTGTCCATCACGCCGCCCACGCGTCCGGGCAACTGCTGGGGAGTCGCGCGCAGTTGCTCCGCCAGCGCGACGAGAACGCGCTCCCCGGCCTTCACAAAATCGTATGCAACACCGGCGGTCACAGCTTCAATCCGCCGCACCCCGGAACCGATGCCGGTCTCCCCGGCCAGTTTGAACAGAGTGATCTGTCCCGTGTGCGCGACGTGACAGCCCCCGCAAAGTTCCATCGAATACGCCCCCGCCCGCACCACGCGCACCACATCGCCGTACTTCTCGCCGAACAGGGCCATCGCACCAAGCCGCCGCGCCTCTTCCTGTTTCATCTGTTCTATGATCACCGGCTCGTCGCGCCAAATCTGCGCATTCACACGGTGTTCCACCTCGTCCAGTTGTTCTCTTGTGATCACCCCGTGATGCGAAAAATCAAAGCGCAGTCGCTCCGGCTCAACGAGCGATCCCGCCTGCGCGACATGTTCGCCCAGCACTTCCCGCAACGCCTTGTGCAACAAGTGCGTCGCCGTGTGGTTGCGCGTGATGGCGGCCCGCCGTTCACCGTCCACCGCCGCGGTGACCCTGTCGCCTTCCCGCACGGTTCCCATCGTCACTTCGCACTCGTGGATGTGCTGACCGTTCGGCCCTTTTTGCACATCGCGCACCGCCAGAATGCACGCCACGCCCTCCAGCCTTCCGGTGTCAGCCACCTGCCCGCCGCTTTCCGCATAAAACGGTGTGCGATCAAGCGCGATCAACACCCGTTCGCCAAGCCCCGCCCCTGTCACGCGCTCCTCGCCGCGCAGGATCGCGACGACCGCGGCGGACACCGTCAGTTCACTGTAACCGACAAATTCGCTCGCTTCGTGCAGATCGCGCAACGCGGTCGTCTGCACGCGCATGCTCCCCACCTGCTGCCGCGCTTCCCGCGCCCGCGTCCGCTGCTC
>JAKACR010000285.1 GCA_021821225.1 Bacillota bacterium
GACAACCTTGCGAACGTGCGGCTTGAAGCAGGCTACCTGCCGAGTGTCTGGAACCCCGTCCCACGGCGTCGGCTCCGGATGCTGTGTACGGCATCCGTCGTCCGCAAACGGACAACGCTCGGCGAACAGGCATCCGGTCGTCTCTCTTGATTCATCCTGTTCGCTGGGCCGCGGGATGAAGCGATCCGGCCCCTCCGTCTCAAGACCATGAAGTACAGGTACGGCACTCAGCAATGACTGTGTGTAGGGGTGCACCGGCCGCTGAATCAGATCGTCCGTCGGCCCTATCTCGACGATCTCCCCACGGTAGATGACCGCGGTCAGTCCCCCCTGCGCCACATAGCGTGCCGCAGCCACATCATGGGTAATAAAAATAATGGAGATATTCAGCTCCTTGCGCAACTGCGATAGCAGGTTCAATACGCCCAACCGCAGCGACACATCGATCATTGAAACGGCTTCATCCGCAACCAGCGCCTCCGGTTCCACCGTCAGCGCCCGCGCGATGACGACGCGTTGCCGCTGGCCGCCCGAAAGTTGATGGGGATACTTGTACAGCGTCTCGCTCGCGTCCAGTCCGACAAGACGCAGCAATTCCACCGCCCGTCGCTCGATCCATGCCTGGTCCTTGCCGGAACGCCTCGCCTGCAGGCGAAGTGGATCAAACAGCGCGTTGGCGATCGTGCGCGTCGGATTGAGCGCGGCATACGGGTCCTGGTGGATCAGTTGCACTTTTCGGAACTGGGCTCGTCTGCTGGCCACAGGCAAATCCGACACCTTGGCCCCATCGATCAGAACCTCCCCACCCGTATGCGACTCAAGTCCGGTCACAATGCGTCCGAGCGTCGTCTTGCCACACCCCGACTCTCCAATAAGGGCGAGTGCACCGCCCCGCGCGATGCCCAAGGATACACCGCGCAGCGCACGCACCTCGCCGCGAGACAGCGTGCCGCGCGTTCCGGGATAGGTTTTTTGCAGATTCACGACCTCTATCACGATGTCACCTCCAATGAACATGCGCGAGATCTGATCACATATCCTCCAAATGGCACGCCACACGATGGCCGGGAGCCACTTCCCGCAGCACCGGCGTCACTGTATCGCAGATCGGCATCCGCACAGGGCAGCGATCGCGAAACACACAACCCTGCCGCGGAATCTGTCGCAATTCAAGCGGCGCACCGGGCAACGCACGCGCATCCTCAAGCGACCCCGTCAGACGTGGGATGGCGCGGATCAACGCCTGCGAATAGGGATGCAGCGGCTTGCGCAACAATTCCTGCGACGGAGCGTCCTCCACGATCCGTCCAGCGTACATGACGACCACGCGATGGGACAGCTCGGCCACCACGCCCATGTCATGGGTGATGAGCAGCGTGGTGAGACCCCGTTCGCGATGAATTTCGCGGATGATCTCCAATACGTGGGATTGCGAGAGCACATCGAGCGCCGTCGTGGGTTCGTCAAGCAGGACGATGCGGGGATGCAGCGCAAGTGCAAAAATGATGCTCACGCGCTGGCGCATTCCGCCCGACAGCTCATGTTGATAGGATGTCAGCACGCGATCCGCAGGCAGCGCCATGCGCTCCGCCAACTCCGCTGCTTCTCGCAGCACCTTGCGCTTGTCCTTGATGCCGTGCGAGCGCGCCAGATCAAGCAGTTGCGCCCCGACGCGCTTGAGTGGATTGAGCGTGTCCTGCGACGCCTGAAAGACCATCGCCGCGTGCTCTCCGCGAAACCGCCGCAGCCGTTCACGGTCGAATTTGAGAATGTCCCCCTGCTCCGCATAGTCGATGGAGCCGGATCGAATGACTCCAGGAAATGTGACCGAATTTAGCATCGCCATCGCCAGAGTCGATTTGCCTGAACCGGATTCGCCGATGACAGCGGCGATCGATCCCTTCGGAATGTCGAGTTCGAGGTCGTGAACGGCGTCAAACAGTCCACTGGACGTCTGATAGGCGACAGACAGATTGCGGATGCGCACTTCCGGCTCAGTACTCACGGCCGGTTGTTCGATCAGGGCGGCCATGCGTCAGACTCCTTTCAAGCGCGGGTTGAAGATCTCGTCCACAGCGTCTAAAACGAGAACCACGCCGAACGTTACGAGCATGATGCAGGCGAGCGGAGACATGAGATACAAAAGTCCGCTCGTCGTGTACATTGCTCCGGATTGGAAGAAGGCCATGTTCAGCATGACGCCCCAGTTGTTGTTTGAAAACGGCACAATGCCGAGAAAGAACAGCGTGATCTCCGAATAGATGCTGCCCGTCGTGGCAAACAGCAGGTTCATCACGACAAACGGCGCCACGTTAGGAAATATTTCCTTCATGATAATATGGCGGTTTGACAGTCCAAGCCCGCGCGCCGACTCGATGAATCCCCGTTCACGCAGGCTGAGTGTCTGTGAACGAACCGCACGCGCCAATCCTCCCCAACTCGTCACGCCAAGCACAAATCCCAGTGAGAGTGGACTGGAAAATTTCCAAACGGTCGACAGCACGATCAGAATCGGAAACTGCGGCACCGTGAGAAACACATCTGTGATTCGCATCAGCGCCGAATCCAGAACTCCTCGCGCATAGCCAGCCGCCAAGCCGATCATCGTACCTATTAACACTGTAAAAAACGCCGCCAGAAACGCCGCCAGAAGGACAAAACGAGCGCCCGTGACGATCTCGGCGAGTACGTCCGTTCCCTGAAAGTCCGTGCCCAGCGGATGCGCCAAGCTGGGGGGGGCATAGATCTGCGCGGCGTTTGACGGCAGTGTCGCCGGGTAGAGCATCGGCCCAAAGATGGCCATAAGCACAAAGAAGATGATGATGACTAGCCCCGCAATGCGGCCCGGTTTGCGCACCAGCACCTTGCCAGCCGTACGCCAGCCGTTCGGTTTGCGCAAAGGGGGCAACACTTTCGCTTCCACGTTCATCGAAGCCATGTCAAGCCCTCCTGATGCGCGGATCAATTAGGCTGTACAGCAAATCCGCCAGAATGTTGGAAACGATGACGGCCGTGGTGATGATGAGAAAAGCGCCCTGCATCACCGGATAGTCCTGCGATCCGATACTGCTGTTCAGCAGAAAGCCGAGACCTGGGTAGTCGAAAATCGTTTCAATAACAATGGAACCGCCAAACATGAATCCGAGCGACAGTGTGAGGGAGGTGAACAGTGGCAGGAACGCGTTGCGCGCGATGTAGCGCATGCGGATGCCGCGCGTCAGTCCCCGCAGTTCGGCCGCAAGAATGTATTCGTCGCCGAGCACCGAGATGACGCTCGATTTCATTGCCAGCGTCCAGCCTCCGTAACCGGAGATCGCATAGGCAAAAATGGGAAGAATGGCGTGATACGCGATGGAACCGATAAAAGGCAGCGTAAAGCCGGGATGGATCGCCGCATCATAGGGTGCTCCAAAAGGGAAAAGGCGCCATTCGGTCGTGAACAGATAAAGAAACGCGAGAGCCAGCATAAACTGCGGAATGCCATGCAAAAGCGTCGCGAGAAAGGTGCTTGACTGGCCGAGGGCGGAGTTCCGCCAGACGGCGGACACCACTCCGGCGGTGACCCCCAGCACGAAACTGAAAAACAGACCGAGCAAAACCATGAAAATCGTCCAGGGAGCGGCGCTCATGATGATGTGCATGACCGACACGCCCGCGTACGTAATCGATTGGCCAAGATTCAAGTGCACCAACTGGCCGAGATATTCAAAATACTGCACAATAAGCGGGCCGTGCGGCATGAATCCGTACATCGCCGCCACCTGCTGCTTCGCTGCCTGGTAAGGAACCCCACTCTGCACCAACGCAGTAAATTTCGCCAGGACCGGATTGCCCGGCATCATACGGATAAGGAAAAAAGTAAACGTCACCACGATAAAGATCATCACAAGACCACCGAACAGCTTTTTCGCGACGAGTTTGAGAAAATTCACGGATACACCTCCTGTCATGCGGTAGA